>DASVCP010000047.1:0-3418 GCA_036381555.1 Gammaproteobacteria bacterium | reverse complement strand
CCGGAAGGTCGTTTAAGCTTATAAATGCAAAAAGCCAGAAACACATTTTTTGAAGTTAGCATAGCTGCGAAACCTCTGGTTAAGTCAGAGGTTTCTTGGTTTTTAGATTTTCATCTGTGTGTATCTGCGTAATCTGCGGATATAAATCCTTTATGACCCAGCCTTCAGGGCGGCGATTCTTTCGCTGAGGGGCGGGTGGCTCATGAACAATCTTTTAAAACCTTTCGGCGAGCCACCGAAAATACCGAAAGCCGCCAGTTGATCCGGCAAGTTGCTTGGCTGGTGCTGTGCCTGCAACCGCTCCAGCGCCGCGATCATTTTGTTGCGGCCAGCCAGTGTCGCCCCGCCGGCATCAGCGCGGAACTCGCGCTGCCGGGAAAACCACATGACGATGATACTGGCCAGAATCCCCAACAGTATCTCCGCGAGAATCGCGGTAATCCAGAATGCCGGCCCGTGCCCGCGTTCAACCTTGAACACCACACGGTCGACCAGATAGCCGATCACCCGCGAGAGGAAAATGACGAACGTATTGACCACGCCCTGGATCAACGCCAACGTCACCATATCGCCGTTGGCGACATGGCTGACTTCATGCCCCAGCACCGCTTCGGCCTCTTCCTGCGTCATTTTTTCCAGCAAACCCGTGCTGACCGCCACCAACGCCTTGTTGCGGTTTGGGCCGGTGGCGAACGCATTCACGTCACCGGACTGATAAATCGCGACCTCGGGCATGCCGATGCCGGCGCGTTCGGCCTGCCGCCTTACCGTGGACACCAGCCATTGTTCAGCCTCGGTGCGGGGTTGCTCGATCACCTGTGCGCCGGTCATGCGTTTGGCGCTCCACTTGGAAATCATGAGCGATATAAACGAGCCGCCGAAGCCGAATACCGCGGCGAAGATCAGCAACGACTGGAGGTTAAGATTGACACCCTGTGCGTCGAGGTAACCTTCAAACCCCAACAAACGCAACGTAATGCTCAGGACAAACAGTACAGCTATGTTTGTCAGAATAAACAATACTACTCGCTTCATATGCACCCTCTGTATTGGTCAGCCATCCCTTAATGGAGGCTCTTAGCGGATTTTTAAAGACCCTGCCGGTAAAAATAAGTTCGAGTGCACGCGCTTATCCCACCTAATGCCTTTTTCAATCCTGCTCCTCGTGAATTTCAATACGATCGACGCCCTGGTAACCGCGGGGTAACTTGTGACCGCGACGGGCGCGCTCGCCGACGTATTCGTCAACCTCCTCGCCCTTCATCGTTTTGTATTTCTTGCCCGCATGGACGGTCAGTTTCTCGCCGTCCTGAATCAGGCCGACAAACGCCACGAACTCCTCGCGCTGCTTGAACTTGGGTCCGGGAATATTGATGAACTTGATCCCCTTGCCGCGCGCCAGTTCCGGCAACTCCTTCAGTGCGGTTACCAGCATGTAACCTTCGCGGCTGATCGCCACGATCCAATCATCCTCCAGGCTTCTCACTCTCACCGGCGGCAGAACTTTGGCGCCTTTGGGCACCGACAAAAACGATTTACCGGCCTTGTTGCGGGTCTGCATGTCTTCGAGTTTTCCAATGAACCCGTAACCGCCGTCCGTCGACAGGAAGTACAAGTCGTCCGGCTGGCCGAGCATGATGCCGGCAAATCCCGCCCCTGGAGGCGGATTCAACCTGCCGGTCAGCGGCTCGCCGAAACCCCGGGCCGAAGGGAAACTGTGGGCGGGCAAGGCGTAGGTGCGCCCGGTGGAATCCAGCAGGATCGCCTGCTGGTTGCTGCGCCCGCGGGCGAACTGTTTCAGGGAATCGCCGGCCTTGAAGCTCAACGTCGCCGGATCCAGATCGTGCCCTTTGGCCGCCCGAATCCAGCCTTTTTCCGACAAAATCACGGTAATCGGTTCGATCGACACCAGCGACGCTTCGTCCATCGCCTGCGCCACCAGCTTGGCTTCCGTAATGGTCGAACGCCGGTCGTCGCCGTAGGCTTTTGCATCCTCGCGCAACTCGCCCTTGATCAGGGTTTTCATCCGGGCTTTCGAATTCAGCGTTTTCTCCAAATCGATTTTTTCTTTTTTAAGTTCATCCTGCTCGGCGCGGATCTTCATTTCCTCGAGTTTCGCCAGATTGCGCAGTTTCAGATTCAGAATCTCTTCCGCCTGCACATCGGTCAGCTTGAACCGCTTCATCAACACCGGCTTGGGCTCATCCTCATTGCGGATAATGCGAATCACTTCGTCGATATTCAGGTAGGCGATCAACAAACCTTCCAGGATATGCAGCCGCTGATCGACCTTGTCCAGCCGCCACTCCAGCCGCCGGGTGACCGTGCGCACCCGGAACTTCAACCATTCGATCAGGATGGACTTCAAGTCGCGAACTTTGGGCCGGCCGTCGATGCCGATCATGTTCAGGTTGACCCGATGGGTTTTCTCAAGATCGGTTGTGGCGAACAAGTGCGCCATCAACTCGTCGACATCGATGCGATTGGAACGCGGGGTGATTACCAGCCGGGTGGGATTCTCATGGTCGGACTCGTCACGCAGATCGTCAACCTGCGGCAGTTTCTTGGCCTGCATCTGGTTGGCGATCTGCTCCAGCACCTTCGCCCCGGAAACCTGGTGGGGCAGCGCGGTGATCACGATTTCGCCGTTCTCGGCATGGTAAACCGCGCGTTGCCGGATGCCGCCGTTGCCGGTCTTGTAAATTTCCAGCAGTTCCTTTTTGGGCGTGATGATACTGGCGCCGGTGGGATAATCCGGCCCGGGAATGATTTTGCACAAGTCGTTCAGGGTCAGCTTCGGATCGTCCAGCAAGGCGATGCAACCCTCGACCACTTCCCGCAGGTTATGCGGGGGAATATCGGTGGCCATCCCCACCGCGATGCCGGTGGTGCCGTTAAGCAGCACGTGCGGTACGCGCGCCGGCAACAACGCCGGCTCGCTCAGTGTACCGTCGAAATTGGGTTGCCAGTCGACAGTGCCCTGCCCCAGTTCCTGCAACAGCAGTTTGGCAATCGGTGACAGGCGCGCTTCCGTGTAACGCATCGCGGCGAACGATTTCGGATCGTCCTGCGAACCCCAGTTGCCCTGCCCGTCCACCAGCGGATAGCGATACGAGAACGACTGCGCCATCAGCACCATCGCTTCGTAAGCCGCCGAGTCGCCGTGCGGGTGAAACTTGCCCAGCACGTCGCCCACGGTGCGCGCGGATTTCTTGTGCTTGGAAGCGGCGCTGAGCCCCAGTTCCGACATGGCGTAAATAATCCGCCGCTGCACCGGCTTGAGCCCGTCGCCGACATGCGGCAACGCGCGATCGAGAATCACATACATCGAGTAGTCGAGGTACGCCTTTTCCGTAAAGGCCCGCAGCGGCTGACGTTCGATGCCTTCGAAGTTGAGAGGTGATTGGGAGGGCATTGG
>DASVCP010000046.1:0-2462 GCA_036381555.1 Gammaproteobacteria bacterium | reverse complement strand
GATGCCTTGCAATACATTTCCTATTACCATCCCCGGGATTTCATAGAGGCGGTCCATCGCGCTTACTTGAAAGAGGAAAGCCCGGCGGCCCGGGATGCGTTGGCGCAGATTCTTATCAACTCGCGCCTATGCGCTCTCGGCAAACGGCCGATTTGTCAGGACACCGGCATCGTCACCGTATTCCTGAAAATCGGCATGGATGTCCGCTGGCAGGCCGATATGGGCGTGGCGGACATGGTCAACGAAGGCGTACGACGAGCCTACCTGCATCCGGACAACGTGCTGCGCGCCTCGATCCTCGCCGATCCCGCCGGCGAGCGTAAAAACACCCGTGACAACACGCCGGCCGTGATCCACATGGAAGTCGTGCCCGGCAACGGCGTGGACGTCACAGTCGCCGCCAAGGGTGGCGGTTCGGAGGCCAAGTCCAAGTTCGCCATGCTCAACCCCTCAGACAGCATCGCCGACTGGGTGGTGAAAACCGTGCCTTCCATGGGTGCAGGCTGGTGCCCGCCGGGTATTCTGGGTATCGGCATCGGCGGTACCGCCGAGAAAGCCATGCTGCTGGCCAAGCAGGCCTGCATGGAGCCCATCGACATTCAGGAACTGATGGCGCGCGGTCCGCGCAGCAAACTGGAAGAGTTGCGGCTGGAAATCTATGACCAGGTCAACGCACTTGGCATCGGCGCGCAGGGCCTGGGCGGACTGACCACCGTGCTGGATGTCAAAATTCTCGACTACCCGACGCATGCGGCAAACAAACCGGTGGCGATGATTCCCAACTGCGCCGCCACCCGCCATGCCCATTTCGTCCTCGACGGTTCCGGTCCGACGAAATTGCCCGCCCCGAAACCCGAAGACTGGCCGGAGATCAGCCGCGGTGACAACGCCGCCGCGAAGCGCGTCAATCTCGATACGGTGACACGCGCGGAGATCCAAAGCTGGAAACCGGGCGACACGTTGCTGCTCAGTGGAACGTTGCTGACCGGCCGCGACGCCGCCCATAAAAAACTGGTCGATCTGATTCAACAGGGCAAGCCGCTGCCGGTCGACTTCAAGGGCAGGTTCATCTATTACGTCGGTCCGGTCGATCCGGTACGCGACGAGGTTATCGGCCCGGCGGGTCCGACCACCGCGACCCGCATGGACAAATTCACCGGAACGATTCTCTCAAACACCGGATTACTGGGCATGATCGGCAAGGCTGAACGGGGCCCGGCGGCGATTGAGGCCATCAAAAAACACAAGGCTGTCTATCTGATCGCCGTCGGCGGCGCGGCGTACCTGGTGTCGCAGGCTATCCGCAGATCACGTGTGATTGCATTCGAGGAACTCGGCATGGAAGCCATCCACGAATTCACCGTTGAAGACATGCCTGTAACGGTGGCGGTCGATACCGGCGGCGAGTCCGTGCACCAGACCGCGCCGAAAATCTGGCAGGCAAGGATCGGCAAAATTCCGGTTAAGAGCGGCACGGTCTGATTTTAAAAAGCGTTTAAACCGTGAGTTCAATGGAAGTTGATAGAATTAAGAATATAAGTATTAAAGTATTGGAGCATGAGAACAGGCAGACTTCGAATTCTTCCATACTTTTATGCTTTCATTCCGCCTTTAATCTTAATCTTGGTTCTTTGTGGCAATCGTCTCTAATATTAGCCATCGAAGAAAAACCGGTTCACTGCGAAACTTCAACCCTATCCCGGCCATTCTGCTTGGCCCGGTAAAGCGCCTCGTCCACGCGTTTGATCAACTGATCTATTGACTCATTGCCGAGCGTGGCAACGCCAAAGCTGGCGCTGATCCGGCATTTGCCGCCGATGCCGAGGGCTTTGATACGTTCGCGCAGTTTTTCCGCCAGTGCCGCACCGTTTTGCAGGGAGGTGTTGGGACATACGAGCAAAAACTCCTCGCCGCCCCAGCGGGCGACCGCGTCGCTGGTTCGCAATGTTTCGACCAGTGCCCTGGCCACTTTGATCAGCACTTCGTCACCGTAATCGTGGCCGTGTGTGTCATTGATCGGCTTGAAGTGGTCGATGTCCAGCATGATCACCGTCAAAGGATGAGCGGTTTCAATGTGGCTGCGAATTTCCCTGACCAGCACATCACTGATGCCGGCCCGGTTGCTGACGCCGGTCAGCGGATCGGTTCTTGCCATTTTCTCGAAATGTCGGCTTTTGATGTCAAGGATACGGTTGAGCTTCTGTAAGTCGCGCTCGCGCGCATTATGATCATTGATGGCGGATTTAAGCCGTGAAACGCGGAAGACCAGTATGCCGAACACGATGACCAGCCAGGCGACGATGATTCCCAAGTACCATTGTTCGCGTGGGATCAGGTTGCCTTCCCATATAATCGAATGCAATTTAAAACGGTAATCGCCGGGAGGGGAGGCCGAACCGCTGACGATTTCCAGATAAACGACATCATTGTACTCGGCATGGGTGTCCTGCGGCGGAACATTG
>DASVCP010000045.1:0-2237 GCA_036381555.1 Gammaproteobacteria bacterium | reverse complement strand
ACCACTTGTCCAGAACCAATGTGTCGTCGCGATAACGCTGATAGAAATCATCCAGTACGTCGTCGCGCAACGCGCCTTCCAGATCGATCATCGCCGCTAGCGCACCCAGCGTATCAGTCATGTTGCCGGACTGCCGGTACTGCCGCACGCATAGCTCGACCGCGTCGGTGTTGCGGGTGCGCATCATGAAATGCAGGCAGAGATTTTTCAGGCTGCGTCCGCCGATCGACGCAGGGTCCAGCCGGTACTCGTCGGGATCGTGTAACTCGTCGTAACATGCCCGCCACCGTTCGTAGAGCCCGCCAGCCATTTTGCCGGTCAAAAACTCGCGGGCATGATGTACTGCCAGAGGATCGATTTCCCGCATCTGCTCCGCCAGGTATTTTTCCGACGGCAGGGCCAGCGCTTCGGCAATCAACGCCCGTTCGCCTTCGGGAATATCGTCCAACAGTGCTCCGCAGCTGTCGATAAAGTCGTTGGAAGCCGCCAACGGTTTTTGCCGCTGATAATCCGCCACCAGCCGCATCAACTCCCGGGTCGCGTACAGCTGGCCGGCCTCCCAACGGTTAAAACTGTCGCTGTCCTGCGCCATCAACAGGCGCAAGTCGGCATCGGTATGGCGATAATCCAGCTTTACTGGCGCCGAAAATCCGCGCAGTAACGATGGCACCGGTTTTTCGGGCACATCGCTAAACACAAACTCCTGCTGCATGCCGGTGACCGAGAGCACCAGAGTATCTTCCGCCATCATGCCGTCAGCGGTTTTCAACGGAATGCCCCGCCCGCGGCTGTCCAATAAACCGACCGCCACAGGAATGTGCATCGGTTTTTTTTCCGGCTGACCCGGCGTCGGTGGGCAATATTGTTCAAACTTCAAGGTATATTGCCGGGTGCTGGCATCGTAATGGTCAATGACCTTCAGTTGCGGCGTGCCCGCCTGTGTGTACCAGAGGCGGAACTGACCCAGATCGATACCGTTGGCGTCTTCCATCGCCTTGACGAAATCCTCGGTCGTGACCGCCTGCCCGTCATGCCGCTGGAAATACAGATCCATACCCTTGCGAAAACCGTCGCGACCCAGCAGGGTGTGTTGCATGCGGATCACCTCGGCACCCTTCTCGTAAACGGTCACTGTGTAGAAGTTGTTGATTTCGATATACGATTCAGGCCGCACGGGGTGAGCCATCGGTCCCGCATCCTCGGCGAATTGCAAGGTACGCAGCGTGCGCACATCCTGAATTCGCTTGACCGCCCGCGAACTCATATCCGCGCTGAACTCCTGGTCGCGAAACACGGTCAGCCCTTCCTTGAGGCTGAGCTGAAACCAGTCCCTGCAGGTGACCCGGTTACCGGTCCAGTTGTGGAAGTATTCGTGACCAATGACACTCTCGATATGCTGATGATCGGTATCAGTCGCCGTATCCTGCCTGGCCAACACATACTTGGAGTTGAACACGTTGAGACCTTTGTTCTCCATGGCGCCCATATTGAAATCGTCAACCGCGACAATCATGTAGATATCCAGGTCGTATTCCAACCCAAAAACCTCTTCATCCCAACGCATCGCCTTCTGCAGGGAACGTATCGCATGCTCGCATTTGTCACGGTTGTGCGCCTGGACATACAGTTTGAGATCGACCGCGCGGCCTGACCGGGTGACATGGGTGTCTTCCAGCGCCACCAGATCGCCCGCCACCAGCGCAAACAAATAACTCGGTTTGGGGAAAGGATCGCTCCAGCGCACCCAATGCCTGCCGTCATGCAATTCGCCGGCGGCGACGGGATTGCCGTTGGAAAGCAGCACCGGGTAGCGCTTGCGATCGGCGTAAATCGTGGTGGTAAATCGAGCCATTACATCCGGGCGGTCCAGGTAATAAGTGATCTTCCGGAACCCTTCCGCCTCGCACTGTGTGCAAAAATTTCCACTGGAAACATACAACCCTTCCAGCGACGTGTTGCTTTCAGGGTCAATTTCCGTTTCAACCTCCAGAGAAAATGCGTCCGGCACATCGAAAACGATCAACCCGGTATCCTCAAGCTGAAATTGCCCGGATTTCAACTTCACGCCGCCCATCCGCAGGCTTACCAGCCTCAATTGCTCGCCGTCCAGCCGCAAATCGCGTGGGCGGATTTCACTGACTGGATTGCGGCGTATGGCCAGGGTGGATTTCACCCGGGTGCGCACGGGATCAAGGTGAAACTGCAGATCGACAGTCTCAATCAAAAACGCCGGCGGC
>DASVCP010000044.1:0-6826 GCA_036381555.1 Gammaproteobacteria bacterium | reverse complement strand
CCCTCTACGGCTACACGTTGGGACGCGACTCGGGAACCAGCAGAATGCTGGAGGCGAGCGCCAGGACCTCACTCGGTTCGCTCGGCATCTATTTAAATGCTCGGCTGGTCGAGGACGTGTCGGACGAAGACCTGACGACATTGTCGGCCGGTATTCAACTCTCGTTCTGAAGGAGCCAGGCGATGAAAAGCTATCCGTTACAGATTATTGGACGTTCCGCTATTGCCGTAACTCTCGCATGCCTGGCCGTTGCATGCCACGAAGAAGACGAACCGAGACCTTCCAATCACGTAAGTACCGATCAGACCTACGCATACTTCAGTGTCACTGCACGCGCCACAGGGCCGGTTTATGCACATGCTCAATTACGCGAGGGCGGCGCAGCCGGCACATCATTAAGGCTGGAAGGCGGTGATATGCTCTGGTTTTCGGCCGGACAGTCGGTTGATGCTTTTGAGTCGACCGGCAGCATCGCCGACGCCCTGGCTGAAGCTTCCGAGAATATTGCCAGGATGGATGAAAGGGGCACGACCGAGTTCGATTTCCTGTTCGTGGAATTTGCGATTATAGGTACGCCTTACTATATCGCCACTGTAAACCCGGTCTCTGAAGGTCGTTATTATCTTGGTTACTTGCGCCAGGAAATGGTCAATGCCACCGATTCTTTTGTAACACTGCCTTCTGCGTTCGACATTATTGCACCGTTACCCAGTGAGACTGTCAGTCGCACTAACGATATCGTTGTGAATTGGGAAACGTCGGTTGAGAGTGTCGATGAGGTCGATATTAACGCAGCGCTGGTTTGCGATAATATTATCCGCCAGTCCTTCAGGGACACCATGGGTAACGATCCCGGAACCTACACGATTCCCGGTGGAACTCTTGACGAAACCACCAACCAGATTTGTCAGATGGATATTGAAATCACCAAGCGGCGCTTCGGCGAGTTGGAGACCGGGTTTAACGGCGGCGAAATCAACGGCCAGCGGGTGACCACCGTGACGGTGATGAGCATAGATTAGCGTTCTGCAATGGGATGAAGCTCGAAGAACTGGGAATCACTCACGCTGAACTCAGGATGCGTGGGCTTCATCCCCATCCTGAAGCGAAGTTGCTGCAAGTGGCGGAAGTCGGAAAAGACGGTCGTGAACATCTGCTGATACCTGAAGCAGCCGAGGCATGGCGAAGGCTCAAGTTTTCCGCCGCGCAGGACGGCGTGACGCTGTTCATCGTTTCGGCATTCCGCAGTGTGGCTCGGCAGGCTGAGATTATTGATCGGAAACTGAAGTCGGGTCTCGGAATCGAGGAGATCATCAAGGTGAATGCGCCGCCGGGTTACAGCGAGCATCACACCGGCAGGGTCGTCGATTTGTCCACGCCCGGGGTCAGACCTCTCGAAATCGAGTTCGAAACCACACCGGCGTTTGCCTGGTTGCAACGAAATGCCACGCAATTCGGGTTTGTACTTTCCTATCCTCCCGGAAATCATCAAGGCTATCAATACGAGCCCTGGCATTGGAATTACCGTCCGGGATTGTTATGCGATGCCGGTAGGCGATCGGACTGCGATTAACATTCTTTCGGTGCTCATTGAGAATCAATTCCGGGAAAATATGCATATTGACTATAAAATAAACGAACCTGTAAGCGCCGATGCGTTCATTGATTTACTCAATAGATCGACACTGGGCGAGCGCCGACCCGTTGACGACCGGCATTGCATGGAGGGGATGGTTTTAAACAGTAACCTTATGGTGAGCGCGTGGGATGGGGGAAGGCTGGTGGGTATTGCGCGTTCAATGACGGACTTCCATTACGCGTGTTACCTTTCCGACCTTGCCGTGGATAAGGCGTATCAGAATTCCGGCATTGGTAAAAAATTGCAGCGTCTTACGCTGGAGAGATTGGCGCCGAAGTGCAAACTGATATTGATCGCCGCGCCTGCCGCAGATTCTTATTATGGGCATATCGGTTATGTCAGGAACGAACGTTGTTGGGTGCTGGAGCGGGAAGCGGGTATCGACGATTAGCGAACGATTTGTGGATGAGTAAGCAATGACAGATTTACGGGCACCCATTGGCATATTCGATTCCGGAATCGGTGGTCTCACCGTCCTCGATAAAATTCACAGCGTTCTTCCATACGAGAATATTATTTACATTGCGGATTCTCTCCATGCCCCATATGGGGATAACCCGCCGGAATTTATTTTATCGCGATCGTTGCGTTGCGCCGAGTTTCTGGCCGATAACAAGGTGAAGTGCCTTGTTATTGCGTCGAATACCGCGACCGCCTGCGCTTCCCTTGAACTTCGTAACCGCTACCCGTCGTTGCTCATTGTCGCAACCGAGCCGCCCGTGAAACCGGCTATAGAGGCGGCGGACAGTAAAGTCATCGGCGTGTTGGTCACCGCCGCCACTTCATCCAGCGGAAAATATGATCGCCTGTTGAAGCGTGTCTCGGCGGCAAAGAAAATTATTACCCAACCCTGCCCGGGACTGGTCAAACTCATTGAGACGCAGGGGCCGGAAAGCGATCGAACCGTTGAACTGTTGACGCGATACTTGATGCCGTTGATTGACGAGAATATCGACACCTTGGTTTTGGGTTGCACTCATTACCCGTATCTGAGTGAGCAGATCAGGCGGATTGTCGGAGCGGATGTCACGCTTATTGATCCAAGTCTTGGCGTCGCGCGGCATGTCAGGAGACGGCTGGAGGAAACCAAAATGCTGAGTGACAGCCATACGAAAGGCGCGATGCAATTCTGGACCAGCGGATCGAGCGATGTCTTTGCATCAGCCGTAGCCCGAAGTCAACATGCTTTTGGCTGTTCCTTGAGCGCTTATGCAGCGTGCATGCCGATTATTTTAAAGGAAAGCCCTGAGTTTAATCTTGTGAATCCGGTGCTGGTGGGAGAACCGACACAGGAAGATGCGCCGACGCAGCCTGAAGGTTTGTTATTGTAGACTTCCGGTTAGGTGATGACTAAATGATTCGAAGCGCTGAACCCGACGATATTAAGGCAATCGCCGCTATCTACAATTACTACATCACAGATACCGTGGTGAGCTTTGAAGAAACGCCGGTCGCGGTTGATGAGATGAAAGTCCGGGTCAATAAGGTGCTTTTGGCCGGATTTCCCTGGCTGGTGGCGGTGGAAGGCGGAGACGTCATTGGGTATGCATATGCCTGCCAATGGAATACTCGCACCGCTTACAAATACTCGGCCGAAGTATCAGTTTATTTGTCTCGCGCGCACGTATCAAAAGGTTGGGGAACCAGGCTTTATGATAAGTTGTTCGAGGAATTAAAAAGCGGCTCCGTTCATACGGTTATTGGCGGCGTGGCGTTGCCCAATCCTGCCAGCGTTGCTTTGCACGAGAAATTCGGCATGGAAAAAGTCGCGCATTACAAAGAGGTCGGGTATAAGTTCGGTCGATGGATAGATGTGGGGTATTGGCAGAAGAAAATAAGCGCCGGTTGAGAGAGGGCTTTAAGGAGGCAGGCAATTTATTCCCTCACACCACCCTCTCCCGGGGGAAGAGGGCTTTAAGGAGATATGTTGTTTATTATGGGGTGCATGACAAAAAGATAAGTTATCGCGCCCGAGAAATAACCCAACATCGCCAGCAGGCTGATTCTTTTCAGGTACCAGATGAAGTCGATTTTTTCCAAGCCCATCACCGCCACGCCGGCCGCTGAGCCGATGATGAGAATGCTGCCGCCGGTACCCGCGCAGTAGGCGAGATATTCCCAGATTAGATGGTCCTGGGGATAGGTATCCATGCTGTACATGCCCATGCTGGCACCGACCAGCGGCACGTTGTCGACCACGGCGGAAAGCAGGCCGATGAGCGTGATGATGATTCTGTTGTCGCCGATCGTCTGCGCCAGGTATTCGGCGAAATGAGCGAGGGTCCCTATAGATTCCAATGAAGATACGGCCAGCAGGATGCCGAGAAAGAACAGCACGCTGGGTACGTCGATACGGGTCAGCGCGCCGGCGGCGGTATAGTGTTTCTTTTCCGCATCATCCAAATGAGGATTGATAAGTTCGGACAGTACCCACAATGCGCCCAGTCCGAGCATCATGCCCATGTAAGGCGGCAGATGGGTCAGCGTTTTGAACACGGGAACGGAGATCAGCGCCGTCACGCCCGCGAACAGCATGAGTTTGCCACTGTTGACAGTGTGGTTGTTATTTGTGCTGACACTCGCTTCATCTTTACCCAGCGAGCCTTTCAGCGTAAAGCTCAGATAAAGCAGTGGCACCAGCATGCAGATCACGCTGGGGACAAACAGCGTCTTCATGATGTTGACTGTCGATATTTGCCCACCGATCCACAGCATGGTGGTGGTCACATCGCCGATCGGCGTCCAAGCGCCGCCGGCATTGGCGGCGATGACGATCATGCCGGCAAAGAACAGCCGCATGTCCTTGTTGGGGATGAGTTTGCGGATCAACGAGACCATGACGATTGAAGTCGTCAGGTTGTCCAGGATGGCGGACAGGAAGAAAGTCACCCAGCAGACGATCCACAGGAGCGTTTTGGGGTTTTCTGTTCTGATCCGATCCGTTATAAAACGAAAACCCTGATGGGCATCCACCAGTTCGACAATGGTCATCGCGCCCATCAGGAAGAACAGGATTTGCGCAATCTGATTAAGATGGTGGCCAAGTTCACTGCCGACATACTCACGGAACAGCTGCATTTGAGACAACTGCGAGAACTCTTCGACGCCGATTTCCAGTTTGAGGATTTCGAGGAACTCCCTGAAATGGTGGCCGCTGAAAAACGCCTGGCCGGGCGTCAACACGGCGAGCAGTGTCCAGCAGATTACGCCGGTCAAAATGGCGGTCGCCGTCTTGTTGATTTTAATGGGATGTTCGAACGCGATCCCGAGGTAGCCGATAATAAAGACTATGATAATCGCGATTTCCATGGCGGGAGTTCTCTATGGCAAGGAGCGGCGAGTATTATTTAAAAACGAGCTTGCAGTCAAGACGGGCATTAGTTCAAAACGGCATATGGATATTCGATGACAGAAAACTGCTCCATGCGTTTTCTCGACACTATGTTCCTGACAGTGTCTCGACCTTCGTTCCTGACGCGGTTCTACCGCCACCATCCATGGTGGCGTACCTCGTCCCTCCATGGACTCGTACACTTCTGAGGAAGGTGGGCAGAAAACCGCTCCTGCGTTTTCTGCATTTCCGCCCATCCTTGGCGGTTGCAGGCGGTCTTGACCGACGGACCGAATACAACAATAATGCTCAGCTCGCCAAAAATTATTCGATTGTTTGTTTCGGCGAAAACTCCATCACCGGAGTTCCTTCGGTCGCAAGATCCCTTCTCCAAAGTTCAGATTTATAAATATATAGGGAGCCAAAAATGAAACGACGTGAGTTTATCGGCAAGTTGGGAGCGGGCACCCTGGCGGGTGGCGGCATGCTCGCGGCATGCAGTCCGAAGACGGAATGTGAATCCGGTGCGTCGCCGTCAGGTGGTGGCAAGACTATCCATTGGAAAATGGTCACCACATGGCCCAAGAATTTCCCCGGGCTGGGGACAGGTGCCGAATATCTGGCGGAAGCGATTAACCAAATGTCGGGCGGCCGGCTCCGGGTGAAGGTGTACGGCGCAGGCGAGCTGGTGCCGGCCTTCGAGATTTTCGATTATGTATCCAGTGGTGGAGCCGAAATGGGGCACGGCGGCGCTTACTACTGGAAAGGGAAGAACGAAGCGTTCCAGTTTTTCGCCACGGTGCCTTTCGGGCTGACCGCCAACGAGATCAATGCCTGGCTGTTTCACGGCGGCGGCCTGGAGCTATGGCGGGAAGCGTACGAGCCCTTTGGCCTGGTGCCGACGGCGGCCGGCAATACCACAGTGCAGATGGCCGGTTGGTTCAACAAGGAAATCA
This sequence comes from Gammaproteobacteria bacterium, assembly GCA_036381555.1. Lineage (GTDB taxonomy): Bacteria > Pseudomonadota > Gammaproteobacteria > HTCC5015 > HTCC5015 > DASVCP01. Next base: position 900 of record DASVCP010000044.1, on the reverse strand, counting down.
ACAGCATTGGGGACCTCAAGGGTCTGAAAATGCGCATTCCCGGCCTGGGTGGAGAAGTGTTGAGCCGCGCCGGCGGAACGCCCGTCAACCTGCCCGGCGGCGAGCTGTTCACATCGCTGCAAACCGGCGCCATCGACGCCACAGAATGGGTGGGGCCATACAATGATCTTGCATTCGGGTTGTACAAGGTAGCCAAGTATTACTATTATCCCGGCTGGCACGAACCCGGCACCGTGCTTGAATGCTTTATCAATAAAAGTGCGTTTGAAAGCCTGCCCGAAGATTTGCAGGCCATCGTTTTGAACGCGGCCAGGGTGGCGAATCACAATATGCAGCTGGAGTACGTCGCCCGCGACAACGCCGCCCTGGAAACTCTGCGTAACGAGCACAAGGTGGATTTGAGAAGGCTGCCGGACGAAGTATTGCAGACGCTTTATAAGATTTCCAACGACGTGGTCGCTGAAATTGCCGACCGTGATCCGTTCTCGAGAAAAGTCTACGAGTCCTATCTGAAGTTCCGCGAACAGGCGATCGCCCGCCAGGAAATCTCCGAGCTGGCCTATTTAAATGTCCGCGCGAAAGCTTGATTAAGGAAGAGAGGTCTTATTCCTATTTCAATTTAACCACGGAGGACACGGAGCGCACGGAGTGAAAAGATTATTAAGTCGAATCGGTGTTAAAAAATCGCCACAAGAATTACTTATACCGAGCAAGGCAGGACTTTTTGCTAGTTTTTAAACCAAATTTATAAATCGTAATGATCGAATATTTGTAATTTATTTTTGGGTTTCTCTGTGTTCTCCGTGCCCTCCGTGGTTAAACTTTATAAAAATTAAGTCTCCTTTCCTTTAAAAACTCAAACCCACGGACAGGAACAGGCCCTTGTTTTCCGTGTCGTTG
>DASVCP010000043.1:0-7331 GCA_036381555.1 Gammaproteobacteria bacterium | reverse complement strand
TCCCTGAGTATCAACGTCAATATCCATTCCGGAAACATTGTCGTTTGCCAGCAGCTTTGATTTTATGACGGCGGTAATTGTGGCATCGTCCACCCACTGTACGAATTTATTCTCACTTTTCGTCTCTCTTTCACGAACTCCGTTTCTATCGGCGTTCCTATCCCTGCCTGCCGTGCCGCGTTCCTGATTAATTGCTTCACCCGTATTAACCTGCAACCGGTTGTCGACTTCTCGCACCCCATCGATTCCCTTGGCAATTTCCGCCGCAAGCTCCTTGTCTATTTCCGATTCGACTTCACCTGACAGCCGAACGACACCATTTTCCACACTCGTATCAATGGCGAACGGACTTAAATGCTCGTTAAAAAGATAAACGCCCTCGAGTTTTCCCTTTATCCACGCGTCCTTGACCATCTGATTCGCTCCCCCTTCCTGACCTGGTCGGCTCGCTGCTTTGCCATCCGCAATATCACCCGCCCAGGCCGGAACACTGACGCCTGTTAATATAAGACCCCCAATGAATGCTGCCTGCAGAATCACGGCCTTAAAGGTGATTTTTTTTGATATCCCCTTTAACCACTTATTTAACAACATAATCCTCTCCTTATATAGGTACCCACCACTAAAAAGTTGAACGCCCTCTGCCTTTTCCACTCCTCCCCGTTATCGCAAACACAATCGCAAGAATAATTCCCAACACGAACAGTATCCAGGCGATATTGGCAGCCGTGCCGGCGACCCCGGAAAAGCCGAAGATAGCCGCCACCAGCGCGAAGATCAGAAAAAAGATTGCCCATCCAAACATATCTCAGCTCCTCATCGAATATTTTCCAGCCAAACCCTTATTACGAACCGTCATCCAGTCAAATGGTCGGCCCGCGCCTACCTGTCAATGCGAAAATAATTGCCAGAATTATTCCCACAACAAACAGTATCCAAGCAATATTGGTTGCAACACCCGCAATACCGCTAAAACCAAAAATGGCCGCCACCAAAGCAAAGATCAGAAAAAAGATTGCCCACCCAAACATAGAATCACCTCCAATGAAATTATTCGGTACATGGCACGCATATACGATCTTGATTTTATACAGGCAAAGGTTGTACCAATCCTGGCGGGCGTGAGGACGCATTGATTAACCGTAAGCGCAGGTTGACAGTCAGAAGTCGAACTCAAGCGGCAATTCCCCGTTCCGGATGCCACTGCGGGAAAACCACTTATGTAAATATTACATAGAATTGATTGCTATCGAATGCCCGCCATATATTCCCGCCGTCTGACTGCGGAGAACCGTGTTCTTATCTCGGCTTTCCATAACATGCACCAGAACCCCAACGAGTTCCCTTGCGCGCTTATCACACGTATGATTTTCCATAACCCGCCGCCGCGCCATCTCACCTATTGTGTAACATTCTTCGAATGTGTACTTATCAAGTATCTCAATAATTTCGATAGTCGACTGTACTGTCATTATTTCCACTCCAGGCTTGAAGAATGTTTCCAACCCCACCCAGTAATCACTTATTACAGGTATCCCGCAAGCGGCAGCTTCAAATAAACGAATTGACGGCGTGTATCCCCAAGCAACGGAATCCGGTCTGGTTATATTAAGCGCGAACTGCTGCTTTGCATAAAACTCCCTGTGTCTTTTAGGTGACAGATACTCCATGTAATCCACATTACCCGGCCACTGTACCCCAGCCGGATAGTTGGCGCCGGCAACCGCAAAATTCCTATCCGGATAACGCCTGGCTGAGTCAACGAGATACCTTTCCAGTGTCGTTTGTCGATCAGGGCTGTAATTGCCAAGATAGGCAAGGGCGTAATTGCGATCGCGGGTTTCAGGGTAATATAAGTCCGGATCAACGCTGCAGTACAACGAATATATCCGCTTGGCACCATAGGCCACCCTGAACTTTTCCAATTCCGGGCCACCCGTTGCACTGAGATACATATCATAATGAGGGATCAAATCCGCGGAAAGATAGCCGCAACCACCGTTACGCAATCGAACAAGCGTAATGGGCGTATCAATATCATAAAACACCTTCAAACCTGAGGCGTTCTCAAGCACCCATCGCCCGACCTGGATTCCTTCATAGGTATAGGAGCCGATAATAACGACATCCGCATCACAAATCGTCTTTCCGTATTTTCCCTGCAGCGTTCCAAGCGAATCGTAAATTCCCACTTCGCAAAACTCCGGACATGGCATATCGCGGTGCATTCGATGCCATGGAGCATCCCATTCCAGGAAAATAACTTTATGACCGTCACGACCAAGTCCCTTTATGAGAGCCCGGTATGCGGAAGCATGACAGTTTCCCCATGCAGACGTGATAGATAATCCAATAACAACAATATTTAAAGGTAACCTCATGAATTCATACCTCCTTATCACGCTATCCCTGTTTTCAAACGCATTTTTCTGTCATGCGATTGTGATTACTATTTCCAACTTCCCTGCTTTAACCAGCCGCTTTTTTGTGTACTCATTCGGCAATGGATTTTTGATACCGGCAGACCTCAATCGCCTCCATGGCTCATTAGCTCAGCCAAATACACATAATTCTCGATTGCCGGATCATATCGCAACGACGTGTCCGGGCACTCCAACCATTCATTCAGAATCCTGTCCGTCGGCTCCCGGCCATAACCCAACGAGGAATCAACCATGAAATTAAATAATGTATCATTACATCCTCTGTATAAACCGTCACCGCAGTCGCCATAGATCCCCATGTCTATTACCGCATCGCATGATGAAATTCGATTTGAGCATGCGAGTTTTATTGCTACTTGGTTGGCCACATTTATCTGAGCCAGCAGCCTCTCCTGCCGCCCGCCCATACTTCCGGCCAGATCATAGCCATCGTGCATATTGACCCTTTTCTCTTTTATTCGGGGATAATCAAATAACCACAGCGCAAGATCAGCAAGATGAAATACCAGCGAGTGACGGCCGGCCGTTTCGGAAAACATTTCCTGGACAGCATCCGGCCTCGAGCGAAAGGTGATATCCAACCCGCGTATATTGCCAAGCTCGCCGCGGCGTATATGCTCCCGCAATTCCGACATCCCTTTTATGTGTCGACACATGAAATTGATTGCAAGCAAACAATCATTTTTCCTGGCAGCTTTGACCATGCGACACGCATCTTCGGCTCTCAATATTGGCGGCTTCCGACAAAAAACCGGAACACCGGTTTCCAACACACTCACAATCCAGTCAACCTGCATCTGGTTAGGACTATCAATAACCAGACCTCTGACTCCGGCATTTATCAACTCATGAGGCGATGCAAAGGCATTTGCATTTCGGGACACTACCGTAGCGGTCCTGCATGACCTCTCAAGCAAGCCTGATGTATGAATATTGCTCGGCTTGTTTGCGTTCCGCTCTTCTTTCCTCCATGCGTCAAGAAGCATCGGCTTGGCATATCCCCCGTCTTCTCCCGGCACGTTTCCAATCCTTGCATACGAGCCGGCATCGCCCATATTACTTTCAAGTTTTCTTTTCATCATGCGGTCATGATGCCAACCGGCGCTTTTATTAAATTATTACTCTCGATTTTTTCTTCGACAGCAAAAAGCCTGTAAACGCCGGGTGCTTTAACATAATTATTCAGGCATAAACCTATGTCGAATCCGGCCACCCACCTTGGGTTCATACACGCACATAGATACAATCCAATCAAGCCCGCTCCACCACACAGCAGAACTTCTTTTTGATTCATTTCCTTGTCCCGTCCCGTCCTTATCAGCAGCGCTTAATACAGCGGCAAGTTCCGTACCATTTTCGATCATGGTCAACTGTCTGGAATCGGGACTATTTCACGGGATGATTCCACCCATGATGGAATGATGCAAATTGTAAAATCTGCAGTCCGCAATGTAAGTCCGGATGGGTTAAAAGACAGGAGACGGTACCGCTCCTATGCATCCCTGCATTCGCGGCATTAGCGCATCCATGCGCGTCCACCGCTCCTATGCATCCCTGCATTCGCGGCATTAGCGCATCCATGCGCGTCGAGGCAGGAGAATGCAGCCGCTTTACCGGGGTGTCAATTTTCTCACTTAGGCTTTCCCCCGGAGACAGTATTTCAGATGGTCGGTAATATGAGGATAAGGTTCGGGTTTTAGTCCGAAATGCTTTTCCAGTTTGGAAACATCGAACATGGACGGCTCGTCGCGTTCGCCGCACACAATAATATGGCTGTTTGAACCGGCAAGTTCGGCTGCTTCAGCCGCTATGTGCTCCCAACTGACAAATGTCCGGCTTAACGCAAAATATACTTCCCGCTTGCGCTCACTGTTTATCACGCTTTCGTAGATTCCGGCCAAATCTCCCGCCCAGATAAACTGTGTTCCATCACCCGCTTTCAATTTAATATTCTGCCCAGCGGCAGCGAGACGGACGATTTCACGAAACCGGTTATCCGATTCTGTGGCGGCACCGGGAACCACCGGATTGCCGAAAGTGTATCCGGGTCTGATCACCGTGCACTGCATACCGGAAATCGCTTCCACAGCCAGCACATATGCCTCACTTGCAGCTTTTGTCGCCCCATACAGATTCACCGGAGACGGCTTGGTTTCTTCATCAATAAGCGGAGGAAAATCGCCTATCACAGCCGTCGAGGAGGTATAAATAAATTTCTCGACGCCTGCCTGCAGGCAGGCCTCAAGCAATATGGCCGTTGGCAATGTATCAGCACTCAGCATTGCCGCAGGCGTATCACCCCAACCCAGCGCAATATGGATGCATGCTCCGCATCCTTCCACTTGCTTTCGTAACTGGTTATCATCGCCCAACCCGGCATGAACCAGGCTTACGGCAGCTTGAGTTTGTAACCAGGGTAATTTTCTTGGGTTCCTCACCAAAGCCACCAGTTCATGGCCGGCGGTTAACAGCCGGTGAGCCACATAGGAACCTATAAAGCCGCTGCCGCCGGTGATAAATATCCTCATGGCTTATCGCTGCGACCAAGCCGGATCATGGCTTTCGCATGCTCCTTCAGTATGCTCAAAGTCGACGCATCGACGTCAAATACGGAATTTAACCCCTGTGGCTCCTGGGGGGGATCGCCGGTAAAATCGTCGCCTTCCCGCCAGAGGAAATCTTCGCCTTGGGCGCGGCCCAATCCTCCCCAACTCCAGAAGTTGGAACCCGCGATAGGCTCACCTTTCGACGCCCGTTCATATATCCGCGCAAAAAACAGTCGGTAATACTTATCCCGGTATATCGTGCCTGATTGTATCCGGTAATCGGCGTTGTCCCGTTCAACGCCAAACTCCTCCAATACTATCGGCTTATTCAGCCTACGAGCCATATCGATATGTTCGTCAATGTAGACAAACGCCTTATTCAAGGCATCCTCATAGGTCGATTCCGGCCGCTTGGCATCAAACCAATTCCAGTTTTTCAACCATAAGTGAAACGTAAGATAGTCAATGTAAGGGGTTCGGTGAGAATCCATGAACAGTTGATCGTCGTTTAAAGTCCCCCACGACCCCTCGCTGCCGGTTGTTACCAAGTGGTTTTTGTCGAGCTCATGGATATATTTCGCCGTGTCGATGATCCATTGCTTGAAGAATTCATAATATTTCCTCCCTCCTTCATTACTGCCGGGGCGGGGTTCGTTGGCCAGTTCCCATGACATGATCGTTGGATCGTCGCGGTAAAGAATGCCTGTATTGGTATTCCTGCGATCAACAATCGTGCTTACATATTTTCTGAACAGCGCCTGGGCGTCGTTGTACCTGTAGAATGAAGCGGATGCCTGCATGAACCCACCCCAGTCGCCTGAAACATCCGGATCGATAATCGGCTCGCCCGTGACCCAAGCGACGTATTGCGACATCCCGCCTGACCATTGCCAGTAGTTGTTCAGAAAAATGACCGCTTTCATGTCTCGCTTGGCCATTTCCATCAGCAGGAAATCCAGGCCCTTGAGCAGTTCTTCATCGTACTTACCGGGGGCCGGCTGAAAAGTCGGATGCAATGACATGGTCAATTCGCTGTTTTCGGAAGCGGCCAGAACCCGCAGATTGGTAACGCCGTGTTGCCCGAGAATATCGAGTTCTTTGATCAACCGTTCACGATCCCCCGTTTCACCCGGCGAGCCTAGATAGGCGCCATACCAAAAGTTGGTTCCAACAAAGTAATAAGGCTTATCCTTCAAATAAAAAGTATCGCCTCGCACGCTCACAAAAGCGTTCGGGGACATTGCAGATGGTAGCGATGAGGTCGGCGTATTCAATTTTGCACATCCCGCTGTTACAGCTAAAGTCAACATCAAAATTACGAGCCCGCATCCCGGAATTCCACACGGTTTCTCAAAGTTGGATGACGACAAACCCGTGGCATGGACGAACCGTTTCATTTTGGCACAGCTCCCGACCGTTTTGAAAAAATCAGTTTGCGCGGCATTTAACCTGACGCAGGCGCCTGCATACTTCCAGCATTGCTCTCCCGTTATGATATGGAGCTTTCCAAAAGCCCATTTTGTAGGGGCTTTTCTTGCCGTCGAGCAGGGAGTACCAGAACCATTCACCTCTCTCCCAGTCCCTTTGATACTTCTTGATGAATACCCAAACGCTTTCAAAAGCCTGGAAATATCGCATGTCGCCCGTCATGGTATAGGCATTCAAAAACCCCACCAATGCCTCGGCCTGAGCCCACCAGGGACGTGCTTCAATCCTCTTGTGCTCCTTAAGATTATAGCCGTCCGGAATCTCACCGTTTTCGCCCCGGCAATCCAGACATGCATTAACCATATCGAGAATCACCGGCGTCAAGGAAGACAACAATTGTTCGTCACCAATAGCTTGAGCCGACTCCCAAAGCAACCAGCTGCACTCGATGTCATGGCCATAAGAATAAACGGTCGATCTGTCCCTCCATGCATCGTCAAAATAGATCCGTAAATGATGGGTTTCAGAATTTATAATGTTTCCGACAAAGCACTCCAGCAGTCCCTTTAAGGAAAACCGTATGTTTTCCCGTGGGTGAACGGCGTACAAAGCCGTGTAGGCCTCAAAAAGATGAAGGTGCGTATTCATGGTCTTCGGGTAATTCGGTTCACCCGCGCTCAATGCAACGTCTCTCACTTCACTCCATGAACGGCTGAATGCTTCATGATACCCGCCATTCTCCGAATCAAGGGCTGACACCTCGATTCGCTCGTACAGCGCAAGAGCCTTAAACAGCGCATCCTCGCTGCCTGTCAGCCGATGATAAGCGCAGAGAGCATAAATCGCGAAAGCCTGAGCATACACGTGCTTCTTGGAATTCACCACTTCACCGCGGTAATCCAGCTCCCAGTAG
>DASVCP010000042.1:0-6619 GCA_036381555.1 Gammaproteobacteria bacterium | reverse complement strand
CAGCCCGTAACACCGCGGCACGCCCTCAAAACCCCGCAACCGCCGGTAAACCCGGTATTCGTGCCGCATCATGGCCCGGTATAACCAACCCAGCCAGCCCTGGGGCGGTACTTTGACGATCAACCGTCCTCCGGGTTGTTCGTACAGCAGCACCCTGCCCTGATAACCGCGGCCGAAATCGTGCCGGCCTTCAGCCAGGGCCGCCTCGATCCACCGCTGCAAATGCGGCTCGGTCAGTTCCGACAACTCCGGCGGCAACCCTTCAAGCATTTTTATATAAAAAATTTAACCACGGACGACCGCCAGGGATGGTGGCAGATTTTGTTCCATACATAATCTGCATTTCCTCCGTCCATGGAGGTCAGAAGTGCAGAAAACGGAGGGAACAGTTTTCTGTGGACACGGAGAGCACAGAGTTAAAGGAATTTTCATTAAAATCCACGTAAAAAATTCATTTCTGTGTCTAAAGAGCTTCCCTGGCTATTTGTAATTAAAATATTCAGCACTTTTAATTTCTCCGTGCTCTCCGTGGTTAGATGCTTTTGATTTTTAATATAACCTGGCAAACAGCACGTAGGCGCAGATAATCACCAGCACGACAATCAGCGGCTCGCCGTTTTGCAACAGGCTTTGTTTAAGCGACCATTCACTTTTACCGGACAGCCGCGCCGAACCGGCCTTGGGCTTTGTCGGAATCAATGCTTTCGTATTCAAACGCCAGCGCTCCCATTCCTCCCCGAACAGATTGTGCAGCTTGCGATCCTCATAATCGATCGCCGGCGGATAATAAAACCACAGGAATATCGCCACCAGTGCCGCAGCCCAAATTAATTGGGCGGCCAACACGAACCCTCCCAGCAACAGAATATTGCCGACGTACAACGGATGCCTAACATAGGCGTACGGCCCGTCGGTGGCGAGCACCTTGTTTTTTTTCACGTGCCCGGATGCCCACATGCGTATCCACATACCCAGCACTATAAGTGCGAGACCGGCGTAATAAAGCACGGGAACAGCCGGACTACCCGTGGCCGCAAACAAAATGATCAGGACGATGGCGAACACCTGCCGTGAGGCTTCATGATAACGCAGCTCGCGAATGATGCGATGCAGGCCGTGCGCTTCAGGTAAATGCCGGGTTCTATGTGACATACCAAAACCTTTGTTGTTAGTTACTGATTCTTAAAAATCAACCTAAAGAGACTGCTCATGAGGTATAGAAAACAAGAATATAAGTATTGAAGTATTTAGAGTATAGAAACGAGTGCTTTAAATACTTTAATACTTTGTATACTTTTATTCTGTTTTAAATTCTCCGCGGTTAAGTGCTTTTAATAATTCTCCAGAGCTTTGGCTGTATAGTTGCGCAGCAGCTTTTCGAGGTCCTCACGGGTATCCACTCCTGGGCCGGGTTCCTGCCGTGCCTGCGCGACGTGTATCCGTTCGCCGTGCCAGAGGGCTCGCAGTTGCTCCAGCTTTTCGATACGTTCCAGCGGCGCCTGCTCCAAAACGGAAAAACGCTTTAAATAACCCACTCTAAATCCATAGATACCGATATGACGGTAATAAACCGGCACATCCGATTCGCTGTCGCGCCGGTGCGGGATAACTGAGCGACTGAAATACAACGCGTAGCCGTTACGGTCGGTCACCACCTTGACGAGGTTGGTGTTGGCAACGTCGGAGTCACTTTCTATCCGCGTATAAAGCGTGGCCATGTTTACCGAATAACGCGCGATGTTTTCCGCGACCTGGGCGATGTTCGCCGGCGGCAGCAAAGGCTCGTCACCCTGAACGTTGATTACGATTTCGTCGTCGGCCCACCCCAACTTCTCGGCGGTTTCCGCGAGACGGTCGCTACCGCTTTGGTGTTCGGGAGAAGTCATACAGACCTGTGCACCAAATGCGGCGGCCGCTTCCTCAACACGCGCATCGTCGGTTGCAACCCAAACCGCTTTCGCTCCACTGGCCACCGCACGTTCGTAAACATGCTGAATCATGGGTTTACCATGGATATTCACCAACACCTTTCCCGGAAACCGGGTGGAAGCGAACCTCGCAGGAATGACAACGTAAAAAGGAAGTCCGCCGGCCATCACTACAACTTCACCTTCTCGTCTTCAGTCAGGAGACGGGCTTCTTCAACCAACAGCACCGGTATACCCTCGCGCACGGGATACGCAAGACCGCTTTCCTTACAAAGCAATTCCTGCTTTTTCTCGTCGAACACCAGCGGCGCCTTGCTTTGCGGGCACACCAGGATTTCAAGCAGTTTTTTGTTCATTCAACAATGTCTCGATATGGCGGCTCAAACGTGTCCCGAATTCCTTGGGCAGTTTCGCCGTAACGGGAATATACCAGAATTTATCGGCGTCGAACCGGTCGAGGAACTGCCGGCACTTCACCGCGTCTTTTTCGGTCATGACGATGGGCAGCGGCTCTTCGAAAACCAGATCGTTCATGTGAAATTCGTGGTGGTCCGGAAACGGATGCTCGACCACATGCAGGCCGGCATAACGCAACAAATCGAAAAACCGTTGCGGATTGCCAATGGCCGCCACCGCGTGGACTTTTTTGCCCGCCCAGGTTTTGAGCTTTTCGGTTTTACTCTCCTTTACCAGGTTGACCAGTTGTTCGCCTTTTACATACATGGGATAGGCATCGGGCAAAGTGGCGCCGTTGGTGACGATGTAGTCAACACTCTTCAGGCGGGATTTCGGTTCGCGCATCGGCCCGGCCGGCAGCAGCATGCCGTTGCCGAAGCCGCGGGCGCCGTCGGCGACCACGATTTCTATATCCCGGCGCAAAGCGTAATGTTGAAGGCCATCATCGGAAATGACGATGTCGCAATCGTTTTCGCTCAACAGACGATTCACCGCTTCCCGGCGATCCGGGCCGATCACCATCGGGCAGTGTGTGCGCCGGACGATCAGAGCGGCCTCGTCGCCGACAATTCGTGGATCGGAATCCGCGGATACCGCCAGGGGCCACTGCTTCGACTTGCCCTTGTAGCCCCGGCTGATAATGCCCGGCCGGTATCCCTGTCGCTTGAGATAGTTGGCCAGCCAGATCACCAGGGGGGTTTTACCGGTCCCTCCGACTGTGATGTTGCCGACAACGACCACCGGCACATTGAACCGCTGGCTGGACAGTATCTTCGCGCGATACAACCAACGCCGCGCACTGGCGAGCATATGGAATAGATATCCAAAGGGTGCAAGCAACTGTGCGGCCGGATGAGATCCATACCACATGCGTTCCCAAAAAGACGCGCCCGGCCGGTCAAAAATGAAGTTGCGACCGTAACCCGGCAAGTCGTCGGACTCGAAATCGGCATCCAACTGCGATTGAACTTCATCTTCCGGTACCTTGGTTGTTTCACCAAGGTTGAACTGCAGATTGTATAAAGACGCATACTGGCCGCCACGGCCAATCAGTTTTTTGTGCGTGCCGCTCTCTTCAATCCGGCCGTTATCCAACACGATGATTTTATCCGCGTTCTCCACTGTGGAAAGCCGGTGTGCAATAACGATGGTGGTGCGATTTTTCACCAGGTTCTCCAACGCGTTCTGTATATACTGCTCGGACTCGGAATCGAGCGCGGAAGTCGCTTCATCCAGAATCAGTATCGGCGCGTCCTTCAACAGGGCGCGGGCGATCGCAAGGCGCTGCCGCTGACCGCCGGACAGCAAAATACCGTCTTCGCCAACCAACGTGTCCAACCCCTCGGGCAGTTTTTCGATGAAATCCATTGCATACGCCGACTTCGCCGCCGCGACGATTTCTTCGCGGCTCGCGTCACCCAGTCGCCCATAGGCGATATTGTTTGCGATGGTATCGTTAAACAGCGTGACATGCTGGCTGACAAAGGCAATCTGGTTGCGCAACTCGCTGAGTTTGTACTCCTTGATGTTATGCCCGTCGAGCAGAATCTCTCCCTGGTCGACGTCATAGAAACGTGGAACCAATTTAACGATGGTCGACTTGCCACCGCCTGAACGCCCCACCAACGCAATCGTCTTGCCGGGTTCGGCTGTGAAACTGATGTTATGCAACACCGGCCCTTTACTGCATTCGTAGCTGAAGGTCACGTTACGGTATTCAAGGCGACCCTTGGCGCGCTCGATCTTTTGCCGGCCGTGATCCTGTTCCGGCTCTTCATCCAGCATCTCAAATATCGACTGCGCGGCGGCAATGCCCTTTTGCAACTGGACATTGATATTGGTCAGATGTTTTAGCGGCGGGGCCATACGCGCCATCGCGACGATAAACGCCGAAAATACCCCCGCATCGACTTCTCCGACCCAGCCTGAAGTGGCCAGATAAACGATGCCGATCAACGCCACGCCGGACAGGAACTGAATCAACGCTCCGCTAACGGCCTTGGTCAGCGAAAGCTTCATGTTCTGCTGGAAATTCCGTTCGTTGGCGCCCTCAAAGTTGCTTTTCTCGTTGTGCTCTCCGCCGAATACTTTCACTACCTGATGACTGTCGACGGTTTCATTGACTACGTGGGTTACCTTGCCGACAGACTGCTGAATACGGCGGCTGACTTTGCGAAAGCGAAAACTTATTCCATAAACCAGCACCGCCGTTAGCGGTACGGCCACGAACAACACCAACGACAGCTTGGCGTTGGTGGCGAACATGAACCACAGCAGAAAAGCGACTAATAGCGAGTCCTGGATCAAGGTGGTAATGACGGTGGTGGTCGCTTCGGCCACCTGCTCCACATTAAAAGAAAACTGCGAAATAATCTGCCCGGAAGACGCCTTGTCGTAAAAGCGGGTGGGCAGATGAAGCAACTGACGAAACATGTCGCTGCGCAACTGCTTGATAACTCCGCGGCTGACCCAGCTCATGAAGTAGTTGGCGAACAGGGTACCGCCGCTGCGCCCGAGCACAATCAACCCCAGAATGAGGGGAATACTGCGAATGGTTTCCTGGTTTTCCGCAATAAACGCCTCGTCCACCAGCACCTCGATAAACGCAGCCATCTGCATTTCCGCAAAGGAATAAACGATCATGCCGATGATCGCAAACAGGAAAAATTTGCGGTAACCCTTGGTATAGCCGAACAACCGCCGGTAAACGGCGGTGCCGGTCGATTGCTTATCCACCGAGGCAGGGCCTGTTAACACTATTTGAATTAGCGATGCCGACACTGTTTTTGTGCCCGGCAAGGCAGAAGGCGCGCAGTGTAGTGATTCTACATAAGCGCCTGATAACGCAGCTGGGCGCGGAAACAGTGTCGGTCCCCATTCGTATTAAATTGGGGGTTGCGCCTGAAAAAGCGCCACTCGTCGTTGCTTGTCGTTCATTTGGAGTCACCAAACTTCTCTCCTCACGCCTCGATCGGCGCTTTTTCAGGCGCAACAGCGCCAATTCAAATAGTGTTAACAGGCCCTAACATTAATCCTGAGTGTAAGTGGTCGCGATCGACAAACGAACCAAACCCAACTGTGCGGCGGCGTCCATGGCAGTAACAACGTATTGATGAGGCGTTAAGGCGTCCGCACGGATCACCAGTGGCTTGTCCTTGCGCCCGGCCGTCACCCGCTTGAGCGCCTGTTTGACCGTTTCGAGATGATTATTCACCAGTTCACGCCCTCCGACTAAATACTGTCCCTCTGCGGTAATAACAATTTCCAACGGCACATCGGTTTGTTCCGAAGGCTCTTCGGATGCGGCCGGCAGGTTGATCGCAAGATCAGCCTCGCGCTGAAACGTGGTAGTCACCATGAAGAAAATCAGCAAGATAAACACCACATCGATCAAAGGGGTGATATCCACTCCCTGTGTTTCGCCTTTTTTGCGGGGCGAAAAATTCATTTCAGGCCGGCCTCACGTTCGCCATGCAGAACTTCCACCAGCTTCAACGACTCTTCTTCCATGTTCAACACCAGGTTTTCCACCTTGCCGCGAAAGTAGCGCTGAAAAATCAGCGTGGGAATCGCCACCGAAAGACCGGCGGCCGTCGTGATCAGCGCCTGGGAAATCCCGCCGGCGAGTTCAGTGGGATTGCCCACGCCCGATGTGGTCATGACTGTGAATACTGAGATCATGCCCAGCACGGTTCCCAGCAATCCCAGCAGCGGGGAAATAGCCGCTATTGTGCCCAGCGCGCCAATAAAACGCTCCAATTCGTGGGCCACGTGCCTTCCCGTATCCTCGATGCTTTCCTTCATGACTTCTCGTGAATGATTGCGATTCATGAGGCCTACAGCCAGTACTCGGCCCAGAGGCGAACTTTCGTAAACAGCCTGTATGCGGGTGTCATCCAATTCGTCGCGCTTTACCCACTCCCAGATGCGCTCCAGCAACTCCGGGGGTAGAACCCGGCCGCTTTTCAGACTCCAGAAGCGTTCGATCACGATCCCCAGCGCCGTCACTGAACACAGCAAAATGGGAACCATAACCCAGCCCCCGGCTTTGATAATTTCAAACACGTGTCTAACCCTTCGTATGGTGAGTGTTATGGACCAGCATTTTCGAGGCGTGATGATACTGGATTTCGCCCACCGCTGGAATCGAAGGGTTGTCTGGATGAAGGAATCACGCAAAAGACAGTGGATAATCGCGTTTCTATCCCCTCATCCCGCCCTCTCCCAGAGGGAGA
>DASVCP010000041.1:0-9061 GCA_036381555.1 Gammaproteobacteria bacterium | reverse complement strand
TAAGATCCTCGACAAGGATTTTATTCGCGGGCTCAACGCGCCCAAGGGCATGGCGGTGCACGGCAACACGCTGTTCGTGTCCGACATCGACGTGGTGGCGGTGATCGATCTGACCACGAAAAAAGTGGTCGCGCGTCAGCCGGTGCAGGACTCGGTGTTTCTCAACGATGTCGCGGTCGACGATCAGGGTGTGGTTTATGTATCCGACAGCCGGACAGGCAAAGTGCACCGTATCACCGGCGGTAACGTCGAAACCTACCTGGAAGGCATCGAGGGGGTGAACGGCCTGTACGCTGCAGGCAAGGATCTCATCGTCGGTTCGGCCAAGAGCCTGTTGCGCGCCCGCGACGGCAAGCTGACCGAAATCGCGAGCGGTTTCGAGTCCGGCATCGACGGCGTGGAAGCGCTGGCCGGCGGCGGTTACGTCGTCTCCTGCTGGGTGGGCCTGATGTACCGCGTCGATGACGACGGCAAGGTCACCAGGCTGCTCGACACCCGCGGCCGCGAGCCGCAGTTGAACACCGCCGATATCGGCTACGACAAGCAAACCAATATCGTCTATGTTCCCACGTTCCTGTCCAACAGCGTGCGCGCCTACGCGCTGAAGAAATAATGCGGACAGACCTGATTTTCATTGGCGTCAATCCGGGAGCGTAAGGCGGCATTACTCGTGAAGTGGATCTTCGCTCCCGTCCGTTGCGGCCGGATCGGTCTTATGTGGTTATGCGCCGGTCTGTCGCCGCTTGTCCAGGCGCAACGGCCGGCCGATGAGATTGTCGTCACCGCCGAGCGGCAACCGCAGCAATCCGCAGACGTGGCCGCCTCGATCGCCACCGTTTCCGGCGAGGAGCTGCGCGAGGTTGCGCCGGTACACCCGGCCGAACTGCTCAATCGCGTGGCGGGCGTCAATATCAACCGCGGCAACGGCCAGGAACACCTGACATCATTGCGCTCACCGGTGCTGACCGGTGGCGCGGGCGCCGGCTCCTTTTTATATCTGGAGGACGGCGTGCCGTTGCGCGCCGCCGGCTTCGCCAATGTCAACGGCCTGTTCGAGGCCAATACGGAGTTCGCCTCGGGCCTCGAAGTGTTTCGCGGCCCCGGCAGCGTGCTTTACGGCTCCAACGCATTGCACGGGCTGATCAACGTATTATCCCCCGACGCGCGCGAGGCGTACAACCGCGCCACGGTGTGGGTGGGACCGCATGGAAACACGTCGTTGAGCGCGACCCTGCAACTGCCCGGTGAGGACGGCGCCTGGTTGCTGGCCGGTCATGCCGGCCACGACGGCGGCTATCGCGCCTCGTCGGGTTACGACCAGCAAAAGGCGATGCTGCGTTACAACGGCACGGCCGGCGACTGGGAGGTCGGCGGCAAGCTTGCTTATCAGAACCTGAACCAGGATACCGCCGGTTACGTGCTCGGCGAAAGCGCCTACAAGGATCTGGAGTTGGTGAAAGGCAATGACGACCCGGACGCTTATCGCGACGCGATGTCGGTGCGCGCACAAGGCGAGTTCCGCCGTGCGCTGGCAGGCGGATTGGAATTGCACCTCACGCCGTATGCACGTTATACCGACATGGAATTTCTGATGCACTTCCAGCCGGGCCAGGCGCTGGAAAAAAACAGTCACGACAGTCTGGGCCTGCTGACCACCGTCTACGGCGGCGGCGACACTTTCAGTTATCTGGCCGGATTCGACATCGAATACAGCCGCGGCGAGTTGAGCGAATTCCAGCAACAACCCACGATGTTTTCGTTTGTGCAGGGCGCGCATTACGACTATGAAGTCTCGGCGCTGGTCGCCTCGCCTTACGTTTCACTGGAATGGCCGCTGGGTGAGGACACGCGGCTTGAAGTCGGCGTACGCTATGATTACACGCACTACGATTACGGCAACCGCCTGCCCGACGGAACGGCGGGCCGCTTTTTACGCATCGCCGACCGCGACGACACCTTTCATACCGCCACGCCCAAGCTTACGCTCACGCACTCGTTAAGCGACGGTCTGAACGTGTACGCCCGGCTGGCGCGCGGGAGCCGCGCGCCGCAAACCACCGACCTGTATCGTTTGCAGATCAACCAGACCGAGGGCCGTGCCGAGGCGGAAACTCTGGATATCGTCGAAGCCGGGCTGAAATACCGCGGCGAAAACTTCAGCTTCGATACGGCGGTCTACGCCATGCAAAAGGAAAACTTTTTCTTCCGCGACGCCCAGGGCTTCAACGTTACCGACGGCGCGACCGATCACTATGGCATCGAAGCCGACGTCCAGGTGGTGCTCAACGACTGGCTGATCGTCTCGGGCGACGTCAGTCTTGCCCGCCACCGCTACGACTTCAGCAGCGAAATCGCCGATCCCGCCAACGCCACTGAAAGTATCCGCGACGGCGACGACGTAGACACCGCGCCACGAAAATTCTGGAACCTGCGCCTGGAAGGAAACTGGAGCAAGCTGTCGGCCGAGATTGAGTGGCGACACGTGGGCAAGTACTACACCGACGCCGCCAATCAGCACCGATACCCCGGCCACGACGTCTGGGTGCTGCGCGGCGGTTACCAATTCTCTCCCAACGTCAGCTTGCATGCCCGCATCGACAACCTCACCGACACCCGCTATGCCGAACGCGCCGATTATGCCTTCGGCAACACGCGCTACTTCCCCGGCGAGGAACGCGCCTATTATATAGGCCTGACCGTTAGCAAATAACGCTCAACACTTTTCCTGCGAATACCGGCCATCTAACGGTCAGCGGTGTTTTTTTGGAATTGGATTACATCTAAAAAGCCGATAAATACAAAATAATAAAAATATTGTCCTGCGGGCAGCAAGAGAAGGTTCCATGAACAAGCAACTGCCGGTTTTTTTTGTGAGAATTATCACCTGAAAAATTCGGGTTAAGTGATAACCTGCACAATATGAACTCAGGGGGGTACGGTTTTTTTCTATGCGGGTATAAGGTTAAATTGGATCTATCACAATGATATTTAAGAAATTATATGAAAGTAGCACTAGAAACCTCTTTAAAGAGAGTTTTTCAGAAGATGAATTTGAAAAGTTATTCGGCTTCTCAAATATTTCTGAAACCGAGGCGTTAAAGCGGTTAATTCGGCCCTATATTCAAGCTCTGTTTCCTGCTTTGGTTAATCTGAACGGTGAGAGCAAGGGCGGCATAACAAGATAAAGGCAGCAGGTGGGGGCCATGTAGGACGGCTCACCATATTGGAACATTTTTGGCAGTTCGTTTGTAACACGCAATACTCAATACTGTCCTCAATACACTTCCCGAATATAAATCTGCCGCTCGGTACCGTCGAAGACGCCGAAGGTGGCCTTGGATGTGGGGTCCGTGTCCGCGGTCCCCGCATTGTTGTCCCAGTCGAAA
This sequence comes from Gammaproteobacteria bacterium, assembly GCA_036381555.1. Lineage (GTDB taxonomy): Bacteria > Pseudomonadota > Gammaproteobacteria > HTCC5015 > HTCC5015 > DASVCP01. The sequence goes on along the minus strand of DASVCP010000041.1, from coordinate 5,675 downwards.
TGCAGATAAGGTGGAACATTGAGCGTGGCGTCGACCGAGCCGACTTCTCCGTTGGAATTGAGTTGAATCGGGTTGCCGGAATCGTAGCTGCCTTGCAACAGGGTTCCGTTGCCATTCGCGGCCGGTTGTCCGGCTGACAGGCCCTGGCGATTGCCGAACGACAGGTCAGTGAATGCGTAATCGGTACAACTGTCGTCGGTGTTGCGGAGGAATTGCGAGCCGTTCCAGTACTCGGCATACAACGGCAGGGTCAACGGCAGCAGTTCCGAGCCGTAAGCGTTTTCCAGGAACATGCGGCCGTAGCGGGCTTCGACAGTGGCGACTTGCGCGTGGTCGTTACCGCCGACAAGGTCGACATCAAGATCGAAACTGCCGAGCCCGACTCCGTCTGGGTCGACCGGCGCCGCACCCAGCACCAACGAAGGATACGGTCCGTCCGGAGCGGTATCTCGGGCGAGCGAGGCGGTAGCCGTGACGATGTTTGCGACGCCACTTGTCCAGGCACCCGCCGACGAGCCGGGAACGAGCCGCGCCGAAAGCGCCGTCGGACCGGCTGTGTCGACTGCGCCCAGATTCAGGCTGCCGACCGCGCCCAGATCCAGCATCGCGAAGGCGCCGGTGTAATTCTGCGTGGTGACGTTGCCGCTGTTTTCGGCGGTCAGTCCGAAATCCACCTGGAAGACTTCGTCCATGTAAGTGAAGGCGCTGGCCGGCGCGCAGCTTTCATTGAAGCGGTGCGTGACACCGCCGGCGCTGAGAGAGAAGTGGTCCGGAATAAAGCGGCCGACATAGCCGCTCTTGCCGATGACACTGCCTGCGCCGAGATAGTTGCTGACGGATGCGGTGATTTCGATAATGCCGACTTCGCCGTAGCGGGCCGTCGTTGTGCCGCCGGCCCCGTTGGTGAAGCTGTTGATGGTGATGCCGCCCTGCAGCGCCGGCGAATTGCCGCCGGCCGGTTGATCGAGCAGGGCGCCCAGCGCGACCGTTTCCACCACGGCTTCCTGTCCGAAGTTGAGCGCGGCTGCGTTGTTGCTGAGATCGGCGTTATTGGACGGATCGGTATCGGCACTTTCATGCCCGTCCGGGATACCGTCGCTGTTGGCGTCGTCGGCGGCTTCCCATATCACGGCGGTGGCATCGATAGTGAAGTTGTTGCCCGCGCCGATGAATGCGCCGCCGCCCGAGCCGGTGGCACCGGGATTGCCGGGAACGTTGACATGAATGCCAAACGGCCGCGTTACGAAAGTGTTGCTGGCGCCGATCATGTAATTGCCCGACGGCGTATTGCTGCCGTCATCAAGCGGCATGTTGTAGCGGGCGTGCAGTTGAATTTGGCCCGCATCGGGATAATTGAGTACGAAGGTGGCGGTGCTGTCGGTTGCATCGCCGAAGTCCAGCGTGACCGGCGTGTAAGCAGCTATCGGCCCGGCATTGTTGCCGGCGATAGCCGTGCTGTTGATAACAACCTGGTTTGCGGTGCAGGCGCCCGGATCTTCGCATTCGAACGCCAGCTCAACATCGACATTGCCGGCCAGCGCCGCCTCGCAGGCGCCGGTCTGGTCGCTGGTTCGCACCGCTTGCAGTTCCAGCACCTGCACACCGGGAGCGACATCGGACGGTTTACCGGCGATTTGTGTACCGATATTGCTGGCGGCTCCATCACCCAGGAAGATAAAGCCAGTTTCAGCGAAGGCCAGGTTCGGATCCTCGGCGGCGGTGGCCGTGCCGGTGGTTTCCGATATGGTGCCGTCGGTGACGCCGAGGTTGACGGTTTCGACCGTGGTGTTTTTCAAGCCCAGTATCACTTGTCCGTTGTCGCCAAGTACCATGTTATAAGTTGCCGCGCCGTCGTTGGCCGCGCCGTTAACGACAGCACCGTTGCCGTTAACCAAAGTCCAGTCGCCGCGGCCGGTGGAAGTGGACAGATTCAGTAATCCGGCATAGGAGCCATCGATTGAGTGATCAACCATGTGCGCGATGATCGTCACCGGTTCGGCCTGGCAGGTGACGGCGGTGCCGTCGTGGTTAATCCGGAAGTGGTTGGCGTTGCAGGGATGGGTGGCGTTCATGTCGGCTTGAACAACGGCCTGCGAGATGGGACCGTCGTAAATGCGCACTTCATCGATAAGGCCATTGGCAGAATTACCCGTATAGTCCGCACCACCAACGCCCTCGGTACGGTTATCGCCGAGATACAAGCTGTTCCAGGCAGCTGCGTCACCGTCCAGGTTGGCCGTCGAGGTGGCTTCCAGCACACCGTTGACGTAGATTTCCAACACTTCGCCGGGGATATCCCAGGTCAGGCCGATATGAACCCAGGTGTTGGCGCCAAAGCCGAAGTTGGGGGTATCGGCTTCGCTATCGTCATCGGTGCTGTCTTCCAGGCGGAATCGCAGGTCGCCGCCGCCCCCAGAGTCGCGTTTAACAAGATAAAAATATTTATCTGCGCCGCCACCACCCAGATCGACGGAGGCATCGAGCAGCATCTGGTCCTCGTCGCCCCAATCAGTGTTGCTGCGGTACCAGAAGGTAATGGCGCCGGCGTCACCCGGCACCAGGGCGGTATCGACGGCATCGAACGTGCCGGTTCCGCCATTGTCCGGGATCTCGCCGTAGCGGCAGGTGCCGGGATCGTTGGGCCAGGCTGGTGTGGCGACATCCGTGTCCACGCCGCCGACACGGTTGGCGTGATTGCCGTTGCCGGAACTGTCGGTGATTTCGCCCGGAGTGCCGTTCCAGGAAGCTTCATCCATGGCGTAATAGGCCCTGATGCCGCCGGCGCAGCTGTGCGTCTGGTTCATGAGCGTGTTGATATCAGCCGCGCTCAACGCCCGGTTGTAAATATAAACCTCGTCAATTTGCCCGTCGAAGTAGCGGCCGGCGAAGTTCTGGTCCGCGCCGATTTGCAACGGGTCAGCGTTGGTCATCAGGGCTTCGCTGAATGCCGCGGTGCCGCGCACGGCGCCGTTGACGTAAATCGTCTGGCTGCCTGCCGACTGGGAATAGACGATGGCGACGTGATGCCAGCCCAGTCCGGGGTCAATGGCATTGCCTGCGGTGGTGATCTGGCGGGCTGTCCCGCCGCTGTTCTGCCACCACCAGTTGACCTGGCCGGTATCGGTCAGGTGGAATTCGAAATTCTCGTCCTTGGAGACGATCGTCGTCAGCGCGGGGGGCAGGGCATCGACCTTGACCCAGGTGGCGACGGTCAGTTCACTGCCGATGTCCAGCAGCGCGTTGTCCGCCACTTCCAGGTAGTCGTCGGCACCGTCGAACACACCATAACGGCAGGTGCCGGGATCTCCCGCGATCGCTGGGTTGGTGTTGTCGGTGAAAGCGCCGTTGTTGGATTGCCCGTTGAGGCCGTTGCCGCTGCCGTCCGCGACCTCGCCGGCCGTGCCGTCCCAGGCCAGTTCTTCCATATCGTAGTAGGCCACGCTAATGGACAGTCCCGCCAGGAAACAGACATCGTCGATATGCCAGTAGTCGAAATCATTGGTGCTGTTGCCGGTGCCGCCGGTCTGACGGAAGCGTATTTGAAAGTTGTTATGCAACGCGTCGGCGGGCAGGTCGTAGGCACGAATGAATATTTCGCCGGCCGTGCCGCCACCGGGAAAAGTTTCCAGCGTCACCCAGGCGCTGCTGTTATTGAAATATTCGATGACCAGATCTTCTCCGACATCGGGAATTTCGCTGAAGCCGTTATCGCCGCGTTGTATCCAGGCGGTTATCCTGGCGGCAGTGGAGCTTTGAAAGTCGACGGCGGTGGAGGCGACCGAAACCACATTCCAGCGTGTATACAGCGAGTTGCTGGGTGAGTTGGAGGTGGCGCTGCCGATACCGGCATCGCCTCCGCCGCTGGCGTCGATAATCCAGTTACCCAGGCCAGACTCGAAAGTCTCGCAGCTGCCGGGCGTCAGGGGCGGCGGCGGTATCGCCAGCAGTGCGACGGACTGGGTTGCGCCGACATCCGCGTCGGAGGCGGCCGTGGCGGTGCGTGTGCCGGTCGCGCCGGTAGCGGAGCGTTGTTCGTAATTCATTTCCATCGAGAGTCCGAGCGTGTCCGGCGTTGGCAGCGAAGCCACATCGATAGCTTCGGTCATCCCGCCCGGCGGAGCCCAGGTGACCGCGCTGGAGAACTCGTGGACGGTGACCAGCATACCGCCCGTTACCGTGGTCGTGACGCCGGGTGCGGTATGGTTGGTATCGGCGGCGGTTGCCTGTCCCGCCTCGCTGTCGATCGGCGTTGCTGTATCCACACCGCTGAAACTGGCGATACCGCCCACGGCGCCGGTGTGTGTTGCGCCGGTGAATGTCCAGGTGTAACTGGCCGGCTCGCTGCCATCGGCGACCCGGTAGTATGTCGCCAGGCGGTTGCTGTTGCCGCCGCTCTGATCGACCAGCCGGATCAAGGTCCAGCCGGCGGGGGCGGTGATGTTGACCGTGCTTGGGCGAACCGCGATCGAGGCGATCATGACATCGTCGGTGATGGTGCCCGTGGGCACGTTGATGGTCAATGTCTGTGCAGGCGCGGGGCGCACGGCGAACAACACTCCATGATTTGGATCACCGCCGCCTCCACCTGACAAGAGCATGTTGTTGAACGGGCCCTGGGTGCCGGTGGTGGCCTGCACACGGTAGTTCAGCGAGATGCCGCCGTCGTCGTTGTTGTTGACATCATCATCGTAAAGCTCGGTGAAGCTTACGGGTTGGGTTACGTTGCGGTTATCGGCGACAAAGGTGGCGAGCACCAGCAACGAATTGGCAACGTTTACCGCCTGAGTCCCGGTGTCCACGTTATCGGCGTTTGAGTAAACTGCATTACTTGCCGTTAATTCCAACGGCTGCGCCGTGTCGATGCCGCCGAACCGCGTGATTCTGGCCGCCAGGAGATCGCAGTCGCTCCCCGACTGGTTGATGGTGTTGGTGTCGGCGGCGGTGTTGGTGGCGCTACGGTAAAAAAGAATGGCCTGGTAGTCTTCACCTGGCACATTGTCAGAGTACAGTATGTTCCAACCGGACATGCTGACTGTGGCAGCGTTTCTTCGTGCCACCACCTGTGCGATTAGTAGATCGCCGACATTGCCCAAGGGAATCGACGGATTGATGTCCCCGCAATCGTCGTCATCAGCAAGACTGCCGGTTGTGACAGTGATGGTGCCTCCGCCTGCCACGCCGGCTGAACTGGCGGCGCGAAAGCTCACGGCCGCCTGAGCTGGCGCCGCAATCAGGAAAAGCAGCGTGACAATCCAGATGGATATGAGCGGAAATCGGTACTTCATGCTGCTGTTATCGGCTCGTTTCGGGGGATGCTGATCGCTATTTTGGCAATAAACGACGGATTTATAAGCTTTTTTCCGACGAAACGGCCGTTTTTCAGCAGTTCTGGTAGGGTGGCGGACGGAATTCAAACGCGGACGGAGCTGTTATGTCTGAGGGCACGTTATCGCCGCCCCGTATTCGGCCAGTTCCTCCAGGATTTCCATCTGCCGTTCGCTCAGGTCCGGCCGTTCCGCCAGCGCCTGCAGGCGGGTTTCGTATTCTTCGATCGTGATGCTGCCGCCGCCGTCCGGCCAGGTCAGCCGTTCCAGCCGGAATTCCTCCCAGCGCGCCTGTTCCTCGGGGTTCAGCGTTTCCGGCCAGTTGCGCGCCCGGTAGCGGAACAGCAGTTC
>DASVCP010000040.1:0-11419 GCA_036381555.1 Gammaproteobacteria bacterium | reverse complement strand
TGAAATCTCCCAAATCAGTCATAACGTCGATACTGGCCGCCGGATTCATGCTGTTCCTGGGCGGGTGTGGCCCGAACGAGGACAGCTCCCAAGCAAACACGGAGATGCGGACAAGTGAGGATGTTGCGTGGGCGGAGTTGTCCAGCCCTTCCGAATTTGTCCGTCATGACGAGCCGGTTTACTTCAGCTTTAAATCCCTTGGTTTGGCGGACAATGACCCTCGCATAAATTCTCTCTCTGTTCCGTCCAAAGCAAGCCAACTTGTTGATGTGGATGCCGACGGTGAAAAGGACGGGTTGATGATGCTGTTGGATTTCAAGCCGGCCGAAACGATACGGATTGAGATAAAAGCAGAGGCGACCGGCGGCGCGGAAAACGCAAAAAAGCGGACCCAGGCCGAGATTTCCCGCAAGACCGGCGGTGAATGGCAAGACCGCAAATATCTCGGCGGCGCGTTTGAAAATGTAAATGAGCTTGTTCCGCCGCCGCAACACACCGACCATTCGGAATTTATTCGTTATGAGGGTCCTGGGATCGAGTCCGACAAGGTGGGTTACCGTATTTATCTCGACTGGCGCAACGGGTTCGACATTTTCGGCAAGAAAACGCCGGAGATGGTGTTGCAGAACGTCGGGCAGGACGGTTTCGAGTCCTATCACCACATGGCCGATTGGGGGATGGATATTCTTAAGGTCGGTGATGCTCTTGGGGTTGGTGGATACGGCTACTGGAATGGTGAGAAGGTTGAGCGGGTGTCCAATGTGGACGGCTGGCAGGCCAAGGTCGTGGAAAACGGCGATATCTATTCCGCCCTGCGGATCATCTACAAGGGTTGGCAAGTGGCCGACAAGCAGGTCGATTTGACCTCCGATATCTCAATGACAGCCGGCAGCCGTCTGGCGCACGTGCGGTTGGAAGTCAGCGAGGAGTTGCCTCACATCGCCATCGGTCTGGTGAAGCACGAGGGGACAAAATTATTGCAGGGCGATGTCAACGTTTCCGGCTACGCCTGGACCTACGTCGCCAGTTATGGCAAACAAAGCTTAAGCGGTGAGAACGACAATCTCGGCATGGCATTGTTGTTCAAACGGGGATCGCGCGATGCGCAGACCGAAGACGCGCATAATTATGTCTCGGTGATGGAGCTGACCGGCAATAATCAACTGGAATACTATTTTGTTGCCGCCTGGGATGGAGAGCCCAACGGGATTAAAAGCGAACAGGAGTTTGTCGCCTACCTGGAAAGAGAGGCGGAGCGGCTGACCATGCCGCCGCGCACCCGCCTGACGACCGCCTTGGGTCTGGCCAGTAAAACCTATCCGATAACAGCGGAACAGGCGTTGGCCTGGAGCAGGAAGATGGCCGATTCCGAATTGGAGCGCAGCACCTTGAAGTACGCTTACGGCGGCTTCGATGTCATGCGCAAGCGTCCTGCGTTTTGGGAGTACACCACAGGCTTGCAGCTTCAGGCGTATTATGATTTGGCCGAGGCGACGGGTAAGCGGGGATATGCCGAAACCGCCGAGCAGGTAATCGGATCGTTTGTCGCCGACGATGGCGCCATCCGCACTTATAAAGAAGACAAGTTCAATATCGACAGCATCAACTCCGGCAAAATGCTGCTGCGCTTATATGAAGACGAGGACACGGAAAAATACCGGCTGGCGGCGGAACACTTGCGGCGTCAGTTGGAAAAACATCCGCGCACCAGCGAAGGCGCATTCTGGCACAAGAAAATTTATCCTTATCAGGTGTGGCTGGACGGTGTATACATGGGCATGCCTTTCCTGGCGCACTATTCCGTGTTGTTCGAGGAGGGCGCCAGCCTGGAAGAGGCCGTCAATGAATTCAAGGTGGTTCACAAACATTTGCGGGATCCGGAAACCGGTTTGTATTTTCATGCCTGGGATGAAAAGAAAGTTCAGGAGTGGGCCGATCCGGAAACCGGCCGTTCAAGGTTTTTCTGGTCCAGGGGCCTGGGTTGGTTCGCGATGGCGCTGGTGGATATTCTGGATTATATCCCGGAGGATAAAAAAGAACTGAGGGAGCCTTTGATTGAAATGATCCGTGAGCTTGCGCCGGCGGTGGTCAAAGTGCAGGATGCCGGGACCGGCCTCTGGTACCAGATCCTGGATCAACCCGATCGTACCGGAAACTACCTGGAATCCAGCGGCAGCAGCATGTTCGTCTACATGCTGGCCAAGGCGGTGAACCAAGGGTATCTGCCGTCGTCGTATAAAGAAGCGGCCATTAAAGGCTATGAAGGCATAATTCGGGAGTTTATCAACGTGCATCCCGACGGCACGATCAGTATCACCAATGCGTGCACGGTTGCCGGACTCGGTTTCGGCCGGAACGGCAGTTATCGTTATTATATGAGTGAGCCGGTGGTGGATAACGATCCCAAGGCATTGGGACCGTTCATCATGGCCGGTGTTGAAATCAGCAAATTGCTTGAAGGGAATTGAGATGACTAAATATGAGATCCGATACGCTGTTCATAAAGACGATTACAAGGGTTACGACACCAAACGGCTCCGGGAAAATTTTCTGGTCGCCGATCTGTTCACGCCCGATGAAATTCATCTGACGTATACGCACTACGACCGCATTATTGTCGGCGGCGCGATGCCGGCAAGCAAACCGTTGCCGCTGGAAGCCGTCGACGTGCTCAAGGCGGCGTATTTTCTGGAGCGGCGCGAAATGGGCGTGATCAACGTCGGCGGCACGGGTATCATCACAGTCGACGGCAATGTTTACGAACTGGCGTACAAGGAAGCGTTGTATCTCGGGCGCGGCAGTCAGAAGGTGGAATTCGCCAGCAATGATAAAAACAGTCCGGCGAAGTTTTATTTTAATTCAACACCGGCGCATGCCGCTTATCCGACGAAAAAGGTCGGACAGGAAGACGCCGAAGTGGTCGAGCTGGGCGCGCTGGAAACCGCCAATGCGCGCACGCTACGCAAGCTGCTGGTCAACAACATCATCGACACCTGCCAGTTGCAGATGGGAATGACGGAACTGAAAGCCGGCAGCGTCTGGAACACCATGCCGCCGCATACCCATAACCGGCGCATGGAAGTGTATTTTTATTTCCAGGTGCCGGAAGATCAGGCAGTCTGTCACTTCATGGGCCCGGCCGAGGAAACCCGACACATCTGGGTGCACAACGAACAGGCCGTCGTTTCACCGCCGTGGTCCATGCATTGCGGCGCCGGCACCAGCAATTATATTTTTATTTGGGGCATGGCCGGCGAAAACCTCGATTACGGCGACATGGATTTTCACAAACCGACCGAGTTGGGAGTACCTCTGGAATAATGACGCATCCACTGTTTGATTTAACCGGCAAGCGCGCGCTGATCACCGGCGGCACCCACGGGCTGGGAATGGCGATGGCCAACGGCCTCGGCAGTGCCGGCGCCACCTTGATTATCAACGGTCATTCCTCGCAGGAGAAAATCGACGAGGCGGTCAATGCCTACAAGGCGCGGGGATACCAGGCCCACGGGTACCGTTTCAACGTGTGCGATGAGACTGAAGTCAATCAAGCCGTCGAGTGTATAGAAAACGAAGTCGGCCCCATCGACATCCTGGTCAACAACGCCGGTATCATCAAGCGGATTCCTCTGCTCGACATGTCCTTGCAAGACTGGGAGTCTGTGATACACACGGACCTGACCGGCGTGTTCGTCATGACCAAGCCGGTGGTGCGCCGTATGATCGAACGCGGCGGCGGCAAGGTGATCAACATCTGCTCCATGATGAGCGAACTGGGCCGCAACTCGGTCGGCGCCTACGCGGCCGCCAAGGGCGGGTTAAAAATGCTGACCCGCAACATGGCGACTGAGTGGGCGCGCCATAACGTGCAGGTCAACGGCATCGGCCCCGGCTATTTCGCCACCAGCCAGACCGCGCCGATCCGTGTCGCCGGCCATCCGTTCAATGAATTTATTATCAACAGAACGCCGGCGGCCCGCTGGGGCGATCCGGATGACCTGCAGGGCGCGGTGATTTTCCTGGCGGGCACGGGCAGCAATTTCGTCACGGGTCAGATCCTGTATGTCGACGGCGGCATCCTCGCCACCATCGGCAAGCCGGCCAATGAATAAAAAATATTAACCACGGAGGACACGGAGAGCACAGAGAGTTAAAAAAAGCCAGCATGCAAGTATAAAAGTAGTGAAGTATTAAAACCTGGGGCTCATACTCTAATGCTTTAATACTTATGTTCTTGTTTTTATAATTCACGCACTCCGTGTTCTCTGTGGTTAGTGCTTTTAACGATCAACGCGGGCGCCGCCGCCGTCCATGATTTTTTCCACTTCCTTGAGTGTCGCCATGCTGGTGTCGCCCGGGGTGGTCATCGCCAGCGCGCCGTGGGCGGCGCCGTAGTTGACGGCTTTGTCCGGATCGCCGGTGGTCATGAAACCGTAAATCAAACCGGATGCAAAGCTGTCGCCGCCACCGACACGGTCCATGATTTCAAGGTCGGGACGATGCACGGCAGAGTAAAATTTGCCGTCGGCCCAACAGATGGCGCCCCAGTCATTGATGGTGGCGGTTTTGACCGCCCTGAGCGTAGTCGCGGTTACCTTGAAGTTGGGATACGCCTTGAGGGCTTTCTCGATCATCTTTTTAAAGCTGTCGATCTCCAGATTGGCAAGGTTATGGTCGACGCCTTCGACTTCAAAGCCCAGGCAGGCGGTGAAGTCTTCTTCGTTGCCGATCATGACATCGACATACCTGGCCAGGCGCTTGTTGACTTCCCGGGCTTTTTGCTGGCCGCCGATGGATTTCCACAGCGAGGGCCGGTAATTCAAATCGTAAGAGATGATCGTGCCGTGCGCCTTGGCGGCCTGCATGGCTTCTTCGACAACGCCAGGTGTGGATTCGGACAGGGCGGCGAAGATACCGCCGGTATGGAACCAGCGTACGCCGAGTTTGCCGAAAATATTTTCCCAGTCGATATCGCCTTTTTTCAATTGTGAGGCGGCGGTCAGGCCGCGGTCGGAGGCGCCTACCGCACCGCGAACACCGAAGCCTCTTTCGGTAAAGTTGAGACCGTTGCGAACCGTACGGCCGATGCCGTCGTACGAAACCCATTTAATGAATTCGGTGTTTACCCCCCCTTGTAAAATAAGGTCTTCGACTAACCGGCCGATCGGATTGTCGGCGAAGGCTGTCACGATGGCGGTGCGCATGCCGAAACAGCGCCGCAGCCCGCGGGCGACGTTGTATTCACCACCGCCTTCCCATGCACGGAAAGAACGCGCGGTGTGTATGCGTCCTTCGCCGGGATCCAGGCGCAGCATCACCTCGCCGAGCGAAACCAGATCGTATCTGCAACTGTCTGCGGATTTAATCTCCAACACTGCCATTTTCGTGCTCCTAAAAGATTTAAACCACGAAGGGCACTGAGTTCACAGAGGTTTGTGAGTTATTGATAAACAAGAATATAAGTATTTAAGCATTAAAGTATGGGAATATTGGCGCTTTAAATACTTCCATACTTTTATACTTTAATTCTGTTTTTTTAACTCTCTGTGCTCTCCGTGTCCTCCGTGGTTAAAGGGTTTTGAATTTTTCAATAAAGCCCCAGCATTTTGGGGAGCGCTTCGCTGAACCATGGAACATACGTCACCAGCAACAACGCCGCGATCATGGCCAGGTACATGGGAATCATCGGCCGGATGATTTTGGCGATCGAGGTTCGCGCCACCGCGCAGGACAGGAACAATACGCTCCCCACCGGCGGTGTGCACAGGCCGATGGACAGGTTCATTACCAGCATGATGCCGAAATGCAGCGGCGACATGCCCAGTTCGACCGCCACCGGTAGGAAGATCGGCGTGAAGATCAGCACCGCCGGCGTCATATCCATGAACGCGCCGACGATCAGCAGAGCGATGTTGATGATCAGCAGGATGATGAGCGGGTTGTCGCTCAGCGTCAGCAGGCCGGCACTGATAGTTTGGGGGATATTTTCATAAGCCAGAATCCAGGCCATGGCGGTCGAGGTGCCGATCAACAGCATGACGATGGCGGTGGTTTCCACCGATTTGAGCAGGATCTCCGGCAACTCCTTGAGTTTGACTTCGCGGTAGAATCCCATGGCAAGGATCAGTGAATACAGTACGGCCATTACGCCCGCCTCGGTCGGGGTGAAGATGCCCGCCAGGATACCGCCGATCACGAGCACGATCAGAAGCAGGCTGGGGATGGCGTCCAAAATCTTTACCACTGCTTCTTTTAAGGGAATGCGCTGCTCGGCGCCCGGCAGATTCCAGCGTTTTGCGAATATTGCACATACGGCCATAAGGCTCAGGCCGAGCAGGATGCCCGGCAGGTATCCTGCCATGAACAAGGCGGCGATCGAGATACCGCCGCTGGCAATGGCATAAATGATCAGAATGTTGCTTGGCGGTATCAGCAGGCCGGTGGTCGCCGCAGTGGCCGTAATCGCGGCGCTGAAATCGTTGTCATAGCCTTCTTTTTTCATCTCCGGAATCATGAAGCCGCCGATGGCGGAGGTGGCCGCCGCGGCCGAACCGGATATTGCGCCGAACAGCATGCAGGAAACGACGTTGACGAACGCCAGCCCGCCGGGGAGTGTGCCGATGAGTGCCTTGCTTGCTTCGATCAAGCGGTGAGCGATGCCGCCGCGTCCCATGATCAAGCCGGACAAAATAAAAAATGGGATCGCCAGCAACGCAAAGCTGTTGATGCCGCCGGCCAGACGCTGGGCCAGCGTTTGTATGGCCGGCGCCATGTCAATGGTCAGCAGCATCGTCAGCAGCGTGGCGATGCCGATGCTGAACGCAATGGGTACATGGAGAAACAGCAATATTGCAAACGTAACGATCAGGACCAGTGCGGCGAAGTCCATCTTACTTCTCCTGTTGTTGTTTGTGTTGCGCGATGCTGTCCAGGGCGGCATCGACGGCATAAAGAGTAATGATGGCGCCGGTCAACGGAATGACGCTGTAGATGAACGCGACCTGGATGCCCAGGGCTGCCGACGACTGCTTGAGTTCCCAGATCAGGCTGACCAACTGCACGCCGCCGAGGATCATTACAATCACCGCAAAACCGGCTACACAGAGGGCGGAAAACAGTTCGGCCCACATGCGGGCGGCGCCGGTCAATTTGGCGGTAAACAGATCCAGCCCCAAGTGCATTTTCGTTCGGTAGGTATAAGCGGCACCCAAAAGGCCGATCCAGATCAGCATAAAGCGGGCTATTTCTTCGGTATACGAACTGGGTGCGCGAAGCAGGTAACGGGAGAAGACTTGCCACGTGACTACTATGACCAGGCCGGCCATCAGCGCGCCAAGGACCGGAATGAGCACTTTATCTATTGCATGAACAATCGTTTTCATGATCTTCCCGGCTCCCGTAGCGTTCACTGAATCGATTGGATTTTTTTCAACAGTTCACCCGTGGGTGTTCCATCGTAAGTACGGTGAAATTCGGCAACCGCGGCGCGAAACGGCGCTTTGTCCGGATAAATGATGGTCACTCCCGAATCTTCGATGGCTTTTAGCGATTCCGCACTGAATTCGGCCCACAGTTTGCGTTGATAAAGCACCGATTCGTCGACGGCCGTCTGCAGCCATTGCTGTTGCTGCGGGGTCAGGGATTCCCATACCCGCAGACTGATGATCAGCACGTCCGGGACAGCCGTGTGTTCGTCCAGAGAATAGTACTTGGAAACTTCGTGTTGCCTGGAGATATACAGGCTGGGCGGATTGTTTTCGGCACCGTCAACTACCCCCTGCTGCAGGGCGGTATACAGTTCTCCCCAGGAAATGGGTGTGGCCGCGCCTCCCAGGGCCTGCACCATCGCCATCGCCGTCCGGCTTTCCTGGACCCGGATTTTCAGTCCTTTAAGGTCGGCCGGTGTGTGGACCGGTATCTTGGTGGTATAGAAGCTTCGGCTGCCGGCGTCGTAGTAGCCAAGCCCCTTCAGTTTGAACGCCTTGGGTCCGTCCAACAGTTGTTTGCCGATTTCGCCGTTAAGAACTTTCCAGAAGTGCTCTTCGTCGCGGAACACATAAGGAATACCGAAAATCTGTATTTCCGGCACGAAGCTTTCCAGCGGACTGGCGGAGACCTTGGTCATTGCCAGGCTGCCGATTTGCAGCAGTTCGATGAGCTCCCGTTCGTTGCCCAACTGCCCGTTGGCGTAAATGTCGATTCGCATTTTACCGCCGGATAATTCTTCAAGCCGCTCGGCCATGTAGACCATGCCTTTGTGAACGGGATGGGTGGTATCCAGTGCATGGGCCAGCTTGAGGACCTCGACGTCGCTTTTGCTCGCGCAGCCGGTTGCAAGCAGGGCCGGGACCAGCAGCAGGCTAAACATTGCCGTTTTAAAGCGACGCAAAACCGGCTTGGCGGCAGGGGGACAATCGGGGGATTGTGCGGCGGCCTCTTGAATTATTGGGCTGTCCAGGAAGTGTCGATTGGCAAGACCAGGAAAGCCGGTCAAGCCTGGATTGCTGACATTTGAAGTCTCGTAGAACGTCGTCTTATTCGCCATAAGTGACTCTTTTTGTGGCTCAATATTGCAATTTAAGTGTTTGACAACTTTGCCGGTTTTTGCCACTCTATTGGTCAGGCCAAATTGTGAGTGACAGAACATATCACAACCTCCTGAAGCACGACAAGACTAACATGAAAATTCAACACAAGATCGCTCGCTTATCTGTTGGGCCGGAATTTCCCGGCGGTATCCGGGGGTCAGGCAAAGGTAAATGAAAACGTTAAATCGGCAAACAGCGACCGGTACCCGGCGTTATCCCGAGAAAGTTCTTCAGTTTGGGGAAGGCAATTTTTTAAGGGCTTTTGTCGACTGGATGGTCGACAAAATGAACAAGCAAGCCGGTTTTGATGCCGGCGTGGTTGTGGTGCAGCCGATTGAAAGCGGCCTGACAGATCTGCTCGATTCCCAGGACGGCTTGTATCATCTTTATTTACAAGGCGTTAAAAACGGCAGGCCGGTCAAAGAGGTCGCTTTAATCGATTGTATTGTGAAGGCGTTGAACCCTTATACTCAGTTCGACGAGTACTTCAGAGTTATCGAAAATCCCGAACTACGATTCATAGTATCCAACACCACCGAAGCCGGGATCGTATTTGATGAGAACGATACGCTCGACATGCAGCCTCAGCGTTCGTTCCCGGGAAAGGTGGCCGCCTTGCTTTACAGGCGTTTTAAGGCATTTGCCGGCTCTCCTGATAAAGGATTCGTAATCATTTGTTGCGAGCTTATAGAGAACAACGGCGATATGCTGAAAAACCACGTGCTGCGGCATGCCAAAAGGTGGGGACTGGAGCAGGGGTTTATCGATTGGATAAATAACGCCAATACTTTCTGCGGCACACTGGTTGACCGAATTGTTCCCGGTTACCCAAAAGACAGGATTGATCAAATCCGCGAGGAGCTGGGATACAATGACAGGCTGGTGGTTGAAGGTGAATTCTTCCATTTATGGGTTGTCGAGGCGCCGCCATGGCTGGAAAAGGAGTTTCCGGCCGGAAAGGCGGGGCTAAACGTTATTTTCACCAAGGATATGACACCTTATCGCGAGCGCAAGGTGCGTATACTTAACGGTGTTCATACTGCATCGTTTGCCGTCTCTTACCTGTCCGGGGTGCGCACGGTGCAGGAATCCGTAGAAGACCCGCTGATCAGCCGGTTTATGAAACAGGTTATTTTTGATGAGATTTGTCCCAATGTTAATTTGCCGGCAGAGGAAGTAAAGGCGTTTGCCGAAGAAGTGCTGGACCGGTTTCATAATCCGTATGTCAGGCATTTCTGGAAAAGTATCGCCTTGAACTCGATGTCGAAATGGGAAACACGCGTTTTGCCGTCGCTGCTGGATTATCGGGCGAGGACAGGCCTGCTGCCCAAGAAGATCGTTTTTTCGCTCGCCGCGTTAATTGCCTATTACAAAGGCGAAACACGGGCAGAGATCATTGATGTTGAAGACAACGAGGATATCCTTGCGCTTTACAAGGATGCCTGGGCCGGTTATGACGAAAGTTTTGAATCCGTCGAATCGGCGGTTCGCAAGGTGCTTGCATACCACAGGAATTGGAAGATGAACCTTAACGAGATCGAAGGCTTGACCGCTCTGGCCGCCCGATATCTGTTTGCCATCCAGAAACGGGGGATGCGGGAGGCGTTGAGAGGTTTTCTGGATTCTGAGCGGGATAGGGACAAGGCCGGCAGCGGCGATTTATTGGGAGATCTGTACGCCTGGCCCGCATTTGAAGAGTTTTGAATGGAGTTTCTCTTATGAATAAAAGATACCGAGTAAAGCGGCTTTACCAGCATGTGGCCGAGAAGCTGATTGCGCAGATAGATGCAGGAAAATACCGGATGGGGGAACGTCTGCCGGCCGAAAGAAAGCTGGCCGAAAAATTCCATGTCAGCCGTCCCACGATCCGGGAGGCGGTGATTGCATTGGAACTGGCCGGTTACGTGGAAGTGAGAACCGGTTCGGGCGTCTATGTGATAGAACACAACGAGAGCGCGTTGCGCGCCTCGGAAATGGACGTCGGTCCGTTTGAGTTGACCGAAGCCCGCATCCTGTTCGAGGGAGAAACCGCCGCGCTGGCCGCCACGCTGATTACCGACGAGGAGATCAAGCAACTGGAAGAGGCGTTGGAGGAGATGGTGGTTGCAAATAAGGAAAAGCCTTCAAGCGAGGTCCAGGACAGGAAGTTCCATATGATCATTGCCCAGGCCACCCGCAACAGCGCCATCGTGTCCGTTATCGACGAGCTGTGGGCCTTGAAACTGAATTCCCCGCTGAACGAAAGAACCTTTGAAAAGGTCCGCGGCAAGGGTTTCCGGCCGAGGATAGAAGAACATCAGGCAATACTGGAAGCTCTGCGCAAGCGCGACTCGCAAGCCGCCCGCGCCGCCATGCGCAACCATCTGGGCCGGCTGATCGACGAGTTGCTGGAAGCCACGGAAATCGAAGCCGTTGAAGAAGTGCGTAAAAGAGTGACGCGAGACCGTGATCGCTTCAGCCTGACGCGGCGGCTGGATTCGTAAGACTCTGAGTTGGATTGTTGCCGTTTATTTTTGAAAACTCTGTCCTCTCGCTGGTACCGCTTTCGGCCGTCCAGGCCTTCGCGGCATTAGTACCGCACGCTTGCGCATCCATGCGGTGCGGCACAGGCACATCCCTGTGCCTAGTGCATCCCTGCACGTCGACGCAGAGAACGCAGGAACCCCTAAAAAAATACTTTTAATAATTCAATTGGTTTTCCCTCTGCGTCTCCGCGAGATCAATTTTTCTTTTCCGGCACTGATAAGTCCACGACTTATCAGGGTTTTCTTTTATGCAATAATGCAACCCCGGTCGGGATGTAGTTTGTGTTGTGTAACAACAGGTGAAAC
>DASVCP010000039.1:0-2178 GCA_036381555.1 Gammaproteobacteria bacterium | reverse complement strand
CAAGAGGTGTATCGAATAAGTCCTGCTCCATCTCAAAAGAAATAAACAAAAAACCCGGCTGTCCTGTCCGCATGTCCGGAACACGGCAATAGCATGGACGGAAGGCAATTTTGATCCAAACGCTGATCAAAGTTTCGACATTCGCGTTGTTAAAGAACGAAAAATTTTGCGTTTCGAGCTGCGATACGAATCGCTGATGAACAAGAATTACGCAAAACCTGTACTCAAGGCGATGGCACTCGCGGACAGGTGCGGCTGCCCGGTTGTCTGAAAAACAACCACAGACAAAAACAGATGATTGCGGCAAGAAAGCCCGTCATTATTCCGGCCTTATTCTTATTGATAGGCATTGAGAGGCGCGCAGCGTACCAGCGGATCAAGGACTTTCTGAGCGGACAGCGCGGCGGCGGCCACGTCGACCGTAGCGTGATCGTGGTGTACCCGAAAACGCCGTACGTGAAATGGACCGGCGAGGACCTGAAAGCCAACGGCCTCGATCCGGAAAAGGACGGAACGGCTTACCTCGTGCCCATGGCGTCCGATCTGGAAGAGCTGGACGAAGGCGTTGAATACAACTGGGCATGGCTGTTCGAGCACCAGCTTTCCCTGTGGACGGAAGATGAGACCGAGTGGCCAAAGAACCGTTCACGGAAGATGTTCAAGGAATGGTTCGAAGTGCGCATCGCCGATATGGTGATCGATATCGTGCAAGGGCCGATTCGAAAAAGATTAATGCACGTGGCGCAATCGGTTCAGTGTGACGGCATATATAAGAACAGTGTCGGTTATATCCGATGCTAGAATTGGGAAGTTTCATATAAAGCAAGATAACAGGGGGCTTCGATTATGGGTCATGTTACAAGGAAATTGGCATTCATTCTTGCCATTGCGCACTTCTTGTCAGCGTGCGCGACGGCGCCAGACAGAATAAAGGCGCATCCCATAAGTGCGGACGCCTATGCATCGTATAACTGTGAGCAGCTGGCAGATGAAATGCAACGTATTGACGGCGCAGCGGCTCGATTGATTTCAGAGCAGCAATCGGCGGCCGACACAGACGACATACTTGTGTTCGTTGGAATTGTTCTTTTTTGGCCAGCATTTTTCGGCCTATCTTTTACGGATAATTATGCATTGGAAATAGCGCAGGTGAAGGGAGAGCAGCAGGCCGCTCGGCAACAGTGGGCGTCAAAAGGATGTAGCAAACCAGCATGACCTATGCGTCTGTCGATAGTTAAAGCTGGATATTTTTCTGCAGGATCAAAGAGTTTTTCGTAGCCCAATTGGGCATGGAGTGTTTATGCCTTGTCGTTTCCTCGCTTTCATCCTGATAACTTTTCTGACGATGGAAGGTTGCGTTTCTAGCGAAGTTAAAGAAGAACCTCCACCAGTGACAAAGCGTTATGCGGTAATGGTTCGTGGAATGCAATCGATTATTTTTTCGCTGGATGGGTTGATTGAGACGAGTGGCATCAGGCACTCCGTTCATATCGGCAACACCATGCCGGAACTGTTCGGGGAAGCGATCGTTAGTGCATTGAAGGTCAGACAAGAGTACGTCTATGTTCCGTTGGAAACGAACCTCAAATATGAACTACCCGCTTTTGTTATCGGGCGGGGCGGTATTCCGGCGGCGGCCCGCGATGCGGCCGAGTTTCACGTTCAGGAAGAAAGACTGATTCCAGTGCTGGAGAATCTTGCGAATGAAAATAATCTCGATTTCATCGTCATTGCCGAAGAGTGGGCTGCAACGGACACTGTTCACGCGACAGACAAGATGGTTGCCGGTGTCGGCGTGCGCTTCCATACATACCTTGGTTGGCGCAGGATAACTGCGCGTCTTCCGTACCGAATACGCATATTCAACCCGATCAAATCCAGTTTTTCTTACTGGGCTGGTGTCGAAAGAAAGCGCGTAGAAGGTCTTCAATGGTTGGACTTGCACACGAATGCTCCGCCTGATGATGTCGAAGTCGCAAGATTCATTCCCCATATCGAAAGCATGATCCCGCCAACGGATCTAAATGCGGTGCTTTGTATGCTCAATTTAATTCCTGCACCATCTGGTGCCGACGGATTGAACGGCATGATGAAATGTATGAACGGCTATCCTAAGTCAACGGATGGTCTGTGATTTTATCCACCTACGCCTTAATTCAGGATAGCGCGGACACGTTC
>DASVCP010000038.1:0-3605 GCA_036381555.1 Gammaproteobacteria bacterium | reverse complement strand
GAAGAGGAATTCGAAACCGAAATTCCCGATGAAGAAGCCGAAAAAATCACCACGGTTCAACAAGCAATCGATTACGTTAACGCCCATCAATAGCCGCTGAATTCCCTGTCAGCCACTGTCCCTTATTTTCGGGGACGGTGGCTGTGCGCAACTATAGGGGAATAAATATTCCACTCTGATCCCATATGTCTAAACGTCGCGTAGTAATTACCGGTTTGGGTTGTGTAACCCCCTTGGGCAACACGGTCAAGGAAACGTGGGAAAGCATTCTTGCCGGAAAATCAGGCGCCGATTTCATCACCCAGTTTAATCCCGAAGGGATGCCGGTGAAATTCGCCTGCTCGGTTAAGAATTTTGACTCCGAGCCCTACATTCCGAAGAAGGATCTGAAAAAGATGGATGTTTTCATCCAATATGGAATGGCGGCGGCGATTCAGGCCGTGCAGGATGCGGGGTTGGAAGTAACCGAAGAAAACGCCGCACGCATCGGCGCCGCAATCGGTTCCGGGATTGGTGGGTTGCCTTACATCGAAACCTCCCACAAAGCCTATTTGGACGGAGGACCGCGGAAAGTATCGCCGTTCTTTGTGCCCGCCAGTATCACCAACATGATAGCCGGCAATCTTTCCATTCGTTACGGTTTCCAGGGACCCAACATTTGCATTGTGACCGCCTGTACGACAGGGACGCACAACATTGGCGATGCCGCCCGGTTGATCGCCCATGGCGATGCCGATGTCATGATCGCCGGGGGGGCGGAAATGGCGACCTGCGAATTGACGGTGAGCGGCTTCGCCGCCGCACGGGCGCTTTCGACGCGCAATGATGATCCTCAAACCGCAAGCCGACCATGGGACCGGGACCGGGATGGTTTTGTACTGGGTGACGGCGCCGGCATTTTAGTGCTGGAAGAGTACGAGCATGCCAAGCGCAGGGGTGCCGTAATTTATGCCGAATTGGCGGGTTATGGTATGAGCGGGGATGCCTATCATATGACCTCGCCGCGGCCGGACGGGTCGGGTGCCGTGCGCTGCATGCACAACGCGCTGCGGGATGCCGGTATCAATTCCGACTCGGTGAACTATATCAACGCGCACGGTACGTCAACGCCTGCCGGAGATTTGGCCGAAACCCTGGCGGTGAAGCATTGCTTTGGCGAGCATGCATACAAGCTGGCCGTCAGTTCCACCAAATCAATGACCGGGCATTTATTGGGAGCAGCCGGCGGGGTGGAAGCGCTTTTGTCGGTGCTGGCTGTGCGGGATCAGGTGGCGCCGCCCACCATCAACATTTTTAATCAGGATCCTGAATGCGATTTGGATTACGTGCCGGCTACCGCCCGTGAAATGGCGATCGACGTGGTTCTTTCCAACTCGTTCGGTTTCGGCGGCACCAATGGCAGCCTGGTCATACGACGGTTGACCTAGTCGCGTCGGGAATCTCCATCGTTCCAATGTTCAGGCGGGCGCTATTTCCACTGGCCTTGATCGTTTTTGGGAGTCTCGCAGTGGTGGGCGTCGATGCTTACCGCCATCTATATCGTCCCTTGCCCATGGCATCCGCCACGCAGTACCGGTTGCTGCCGGGTACCGCGTTGCGGACTGTCGCCTCGCAATTGCAGGCCGAAGGCATTTTGGTGCGACCGCTTTATTTTGTCCTCTACGCGCGCCTGAAAGGCGTGGGGGGGCGGCTACAGGCCGGCGAGTACCGGCTTGAGACGGGTATCAGCGCCGTTGAGCTGCTGGACAAGCTTGAGCGGGGCGAGGTGGTGTTGCACAGCCTGACCATAGTCGAAGGCTGGAATTTCAAGCAGCTGAGAACTGCCTTGCAGTCCCACAATGCGCTCGTCCAAAAGCTATCGTCCGGGTTAAACGACAGCGACGTCATGAGTGCTCTGGGTCACCCCGGTCAGCATCCCGAAGGCCGTTTCTACCCCGATACTTACTCGTTTCCCCGTGGCACCTCCGATGTTGATTTTTTGAAGCGGGCGTATGGCGCCATGGAGCGGCGTTTGGAACAGGAGTGGCGGCAAAGAGCGCCTGGTTTGCCCCTGAATTCGTCTTACGAAGCTCTGATTCTGGCGTCAATCATCGAAAAAGAAACGGCTGTGCCGGAGGAGCGCCAACTCATTGCCGCCGTGTTTGTAAACCGATTGAAGAAACGCATGCGCTTGCAAACCGACCCGACCGTGATTTACGGTCTGGGTGACAGATATGACGGGGACATCAAGTTCCGGGATTTGCGCGAGGACACGCCCTACAACACTTATACGCGCCGCGGATTGCCGCCCACACCCATTGCCATGCCGGGCGGGGCATCCATTCACGCCGCACTCCATCCGGCTGACAGCGATGCTCTGTATTTTGTTTCCAAGGGGGATGGCAGCCACCAATTTTCAGTTACACTGGAGCAACACGAAGCGGCGGTTGATGCGTATCAGCGCAGATGAAACAAAAACGGGGTAAATTCATTGTTCTGGAAGGCGGCGAGGGTGTCGGCAAGTCGACTAATCTCGACTTTGTTCGCGATTGCCTGGAAAACGCCGGTTTATTCGTGCGGGTGACCCGTGAACCGGGAGGCACCAAACTTGGCGAGCGGTTACGCGACATTCTCTTGCAGGATGACGAGGAAGAGACCATTACTCCCGATGCCGAGCTGTTGTTGATGTTCGCCGCGCGCGCGCAGCATATTGCCCAGGTTATTTGTCCCGCCCTTGCCGCCGGGCAATGGGTGGTTTGCGATCGTTTCACGGACGCCAGCTACGCCTATCAGGGCGGTGGGCGGCGTATCCCGGCGAAGAAAATCGCCGATCTTGAATGCTGGGTGCAAGGCGACTTGCGGCCTGATCTTGTCTTGTTGTTGGATGTGCCTCCCGCGGTGGGCTTGAGGCGGGCGCGGCGTCGCAGCGGCACCGACCGTTTCGAGCAGGAGGAGAGTGCATTTTTCGAAAGGGTGCGCGCGACGTACAAGGCAAGGGCCGGGGAAAATCCGGAACGCTACGCGCTGATTGACGCCAGCCTGGAATTGCCCGATGTGCAGGCCAGGATTGCAGTGGTCATCGAGGACTTCCTCGCGAGAGCGAACAACTGAGTCGAGCATGGCTTACGAATGGCACCAGGCCGTTTTGACACAAATGCTGGCCAATCGGGGCGTCTTACCGCATGGACTCCTGCTGTCAGGCCCTGAAAATACCGGAAAAGCGGAATTCGCTCATACACTGGCGACCTTGTTGCTGTGCTCCAATGCAGCTCGGGATGCCATCACTCCCTGTGGGCTATGCCACAGCTGCCGGCTCATTGCCGCGAATACTCACCCGGATCTGATCCAGGTCGGGCTCGAAACGGTTGAGGACGGCAAACAGGCCAAGGAAATCAAAGTCGATCAGATTCGAACGCTGTGCCGGCGTCTGTCACAAACCAGCCAGTTCGGCGGCTATAAAATTGCGATTATTCAGCCGGCTGACCGGATGAATCGCAACGCCGCCAACAGCCTGTTAAAAACGCTGGAAGAGCCGCCTGAAGAGACCCTGCTGCTCCTGGTCAGCAGTCAGCCTGCGTTGTTGCCCGCCACGATACGCAGTCGTTGCCGGCAGGTGAAACTGCCTC
>DASVCP010000037.1:0-5593 GCA_036381555.1 Gammaproteobacteria bacterium | reverse complement strand
GGCTGGATTACATTATTCCCGCCCGGGGGCTGATCGGGTTCCAAACCGAGTTTCTCAGTACCACATCGGGCACCGGATTGCTCTACCACGTGTTCGATCACTACGGTCCGTATATCGAGACTCCGATCGGAGGAAGAAGCAACGGCGTGTTGATAGCCAATGGCAACGGCAAGGCGCTGGCGTATGCCCTGTTCAATCTGCAGGAACGCGGTCGCCTGTTTATCGGCCACGGCAACGAGGTGTATGAAGGCATGATCGTCGGTATTCACAGCCGGGACAATGATCTGGTGGTGAATCCGCTGAAAGCCAAGCAGTTAACCAATATTCGCGCCGCCGGTAGCGACGAAAACCTGATATTGACGCCCCCCATCAGAATGACGCTGGAGCAGGCATTGGAGTTTATAAACGACGACGAACTGGTCGAAGTGACGCCCAAGTCCGTTCGCGTTCGTAAGAAATTGCTCAAGGAACACGAGCGCAAACGGGCCGGCCGCGGGGCTGCCTGAAACCCCCCGCCCTGCGTGGGGGCGATATGGTTATTAGCCGTTTTCTAAGCTCTTGATTTTTAAAATAACGCGATAGGGCGCCGGCTCCGGCCGGTTCCGACATGGGCCAGGCACAATTAAAGTAAAACGGCTATCGGGTCGAAACAATAGAAGCAAAACATCGAAAATGTGATCCCGTCCATAGACTGAATCCATTTGCCGGTATTACTGCCCGGCCCGCTACGCAACAAGCGTTTGCGGTCGGTAAGCGGTGTTTTGACGAGCGGAATTTTGGGTTTCATTTGCTGAAGGCGAGCTTCTATACTTACCTGTTCTATAAACAGTCCTCATGGGTCACGGTGAAAAATGTCCAATAAGCCCCGTTTGCTGATTGCCGACGATTCGCCTTCGATAAGAAAGGAGCTGTCGGATATTCTTGAAGACGAATACGAACTCATCGAGGCCGAAAATGGTGAAGAAGCCTGGAACATGATCAGTGAGGATAAAACCATTACCATGGTGTTCACCGACCTCACCATGCCCGATGTAGACGGGTTGACGCTGCTCAAAAGGATACGCGCGAACGCGGACGAATCGGTCCGTTCGCTTCCCGTTGTAATGATGACGGAAGCGTCGGACGACCTTATGCATGTGAAGGAGTCGTTGGCGTCCGGTGTAACCGATCTGGTTAGAAAGCCTTTTATCCCCGAATTACTGCGGGCGCGCGCCAACGCGAATATTCGCCCGCGGCAACAGAAGCAATTCGCCATTACCGCCACGGTCGACCCACTGACCCAGTTGGCCAACGAACCCTATTTTATGTTGAGAGGTTCGAACAACCTGTCCTACGCCGCTCGTCATAATGAAGGCTTCGGTGTGCTATTAATAAAAATCGACAAGTTCGAAGAGTTGTGCTGGCAGTTCGACGACTATGTTATGGAAAACGTGCAGGTGAAAATAGGGTCGTATATCCAGTCTGTAGTTCGGGCTGAAGACACAGTCGCCAGGCTTGAGGACGGCACTTTCGGTGTGTTGCTGCTGGGCGTGGGACCCAATGGCGTGCTGGAAACCGCCGCGCGCGTTCATAAGAAAGTCAAGAAAAAGATTATCCGTTATAATGATAAACGCTTCTCCGTGACTGTGAGCATCGGCGGCGCCGCTCCCGTTCTCAAGTTGTATTCTTCGTTTGAGATGATATTGCGGCAGGTTCGGGCGGAGTTAACGAAGGCCAGCGAATTGGGCGATACCATCGAGGCAGAGAACATCTATAAGCGTCTCGAAGGAAATGCTGAAGACAGCCAGTATGTACCGTCTATTGACGAAGCTCTGGCTATGCTGGCTAACAATCAGGGTAACTTGCTGGCGCATTGCGCCGAAGAGTTGTTTGTGAAGTTCTTGCCGCTGTTGATCTATTGCGATGAGAAAATGGAGTTGAATCTGGTAGAACAGCTAAAAGAGAGGTTTAACTCACGCCCCGGCGAAACGGTTTAGGGGGCCGTCTGGATCTTGCATCCGGGCGTAAGGAGTATCAATGACAGAAAAAATGCGCGTACTTGTTGTCGACGATTCAAAGGTTGTACGCAAGGCTTTTAGTCGTATTCTCGGCGAAGAATATGATTTGGTGGAAGCGGAAAACGGAGAAGATGCCTGGGACATCCTGAACCAGGACGAAGAGATCTGCGCCGTTTTCACCGATTTGAATATGCCTCATCTGGATGGGCAGGGTCTGGTGACCCGCATACGCACGTCGGAGGACAAGGAGATCAAGGCTCTTCCCGTGATACTCGTAACCGCGGCGGGCGACGACACCGGAACAACCAAGGCTGCATTGACCGCCGGCGCGACCGATTACGTGCTTAAACCTTTCGACTCGGTTTTCCTGAAGTCCAAGGCCCAGGCCTATGTCAAACCACGGGACAAGGCGCTCAGCGAAACCAAGTTGGCGATGCTGGACCCGCTCACGCGCCTGGCCAACAAAACCTATTTTCATGAACGCGGCCAGCAGGAAGTGTCGGCCGCCAATCGGCACAAAGCCGAGATGGCATTGGTTCTGATTTCAATTGACAATTACATGCAACTGGCGGAACAAACGGACAACAAATTGTTACGGGGAATTGTCCGTAAAGTGGGAACTTACATCTCCTCCGAGGTGCGGCTTGAAGACACGGTGGCACGGGTTGATAAAGACCGCTTCGCGCTGCTGTTGATGGATACGGGACTGCGCGGGTCCATTGAGCTGGCAGGTCGACTTAAAGAGCGTGTGCGTCAGAAAACCATCCGGCATAAGGAAAAGACTTTTAAGATAACCATCAGTGTCGGAATATCGGCGTTGCCGCCGGAAGTCAACCGCACATTTGATATTCTGATGATGGAGGCGGACAGGCACTTGCGTGAGGCGGTTTCCAAGGGCGGTGACAGCATTGTGCCGTCGAAGTCCGGTGACGAGCAGAACCGTAAGGAAAAAATCGGCGGTGGCGTCGTTTCATTCCTGGACGATGCGATGGCGGTCTTGGCAAAGCGGGATGAAAAATTGTCGCCTGAACAGGCCAGGGAAGTGATCCGGTATTTGTTACCGATACTGGACTACTGCGACGGTATCCTCAAGCTTGGTTTTGACGACCAGATTAAGTCCTTGAAGACAAAATACAAAAGCTAGAAGTTAAGTATAGAAGTATTAAAGAATCAGGAGACTTTTGGCCCGGCTTTGTCGTTCTCCATACTTTTATACTTGAATACTTCTATTCCATTTTTATCAGGTGTGATGGCTTCGCCCCAGATAGTTTTCCGACTGCATTTCAACCAGCCTGCTAATGGCGCGTTGAAATTCGAAGGCGAGCCGCCGGCCCGTATAGATTTTTTCAATGGGCACCGCGGCCGCAATGATCAGGTTGACCCGGTGATCGTAAAAAACGTCGATTAAATTCAGGAATCTTCTGGCCGCGTCGTTTTCCATATCGCTCATGGCCGGCAGCCCAGACAGCAACAGGCTGTGATGGCGGCAGGCGATTTCGATATAATCCGCCTGCGAGCGGGGCGAATTGCATAGCGTGTCGAAGTCAAACCAGGCAACCCCGTCGGCTATCCGCTTTACGGGAATCTTGCGGCTGCCGATGACGATGAACCCTTCTTCCCATGGCTCGTGACTGGACAACGTCTCGAATGCGGTTTGCATAAGATTCAGGTTTTCGTTGCTGAGGGGGTAATGATAGGTCCCTTGGTTACGTAATGTTTCAAGACGATAGTCAATTTCGTTGTCAAGGTTGAGAACAACCATGCGGGTTTTGATGAATTCTATGGCGGGGAGGAAGCGTGATCGCTGTAGCCCGTTTTGATATAAGTTATCGGGTTCCTGGTTTGATGTGGTAACCAGACACACCCCGCACTCATGCAGTGCGACCAGTAATCCGGACAGCAGCATCGCATCGGTTATATCGTTGACATGAAATTCGTCCAGGCACAGCACCCTGGTTTGTTGCGCCAGGTGCTTGGCAACCAGAGCCAGCGGATTTTGGCGGTTCTTGTGCGATCGCAGTTGTTGATGGATTTTGTTAATAAAGTGGTGGAAATGCAGGCGTGATTTGCACTCGAAGGGTAGCGCTTCATAGAAAATGTCCATCAACATGGTTTTGCCGCGGCCGACGCCTCCCCATAGATAAAGACCCGTTGGTCCGGGGTTTCTTTTGAGACGCAGAAAGCGATGCCACCATGCCGCCTTGTCCGGCATGGTTCGCATAAGAGACAGATGAAGTTGGTCAAAATAATACAACGCCGCAAGCTGCCCGGGATCGTGCCGCAGGGCGTATCTTTGAAGGCGTTGTTGGTATAATTCGCTTGGTTTCACATTCATGTTCACGGGTAAAGCCTCGCGGATAATAGCAAAAACACTGACGACTGTGCTTGTTTAACAATGTCGACGCAAAGTGCTTGCCTTTGGTCATTTTTCTATTTAGGGTTGCTCGTCTTTATGTGGCAGATCTGTCGATGACCGAGTCCGATTTTATTACATCCGAGCGAGCGGTAACGTTACCCGGCCTGTTTCGGGAACGGGTGCGGCGTACGCCTGATCGTGTGGCGTACAAGCATTTTGACAGTGCCGGGCAGACTTGGGTGGATAGCAGCTGGCGGGAGATGGAAAGTGAAATCGGGCGTTGGCAGAGCGCCTTGTCCCGTACGGGGTTGCGGCCCGGGGACCGCGTGGCCATGATGTTACCCAACAGCCGCGAATGGGTGCTGTTTGACCAGGCGGCCATGGGGCTGGGTTTCGTCACTGTTCCGCTTTATACCGATGATCGTGCCGAGAATGCCGCGTATATTCTGCAAAACGCCGGCGCCAGGCTGGTGCTGGTGGAAGGCAAACACCAGTGGCAGGCTTTGTTGGAAACCGACCGGGGTTTGCCGACTGTGGAACACATTTTGACTCTGGCGCCGGTTGCAGACGGAGAGCGCGCGGTGGACTCACGCGTGCAAAGTCTGCATGAGTGGCTGCCCGAAGACGTAGCGCCTGCACGGCGGGTGGATGTTTCCCCCGATACCTTGGCCACAATCGTCTATACCTCGGGCACTACCGGGCATCCGAAGGGGGTGATGCTGTCGCACAAAAATATTCTGAGCAATGCCAGTTATGCTCTCAAGTCCGTTGACTTACGCAAAGAAGCTGAAACTTTCTTGTCGTTTTTGCCGCTGTCGCACACTCTTGAGCGAACCATCGGCTATTATCTTGCGATCATGGTGGGCGGGACAGTGGCCTTTAACCGTTCGGTCAAACAGTTGCCCGAAGACCTGATGCATATCCGTCCCACCGTTCTGATATCAGTCCCCCGAATCTATGAACGCGTCTATACCCGTGTCATGGAAAGTGTCCCCAATCAATCGGCGTTGCGCCGCGTATTGTTCCGTTTAACCCTGCAAACGGGATGGCGACGGTGCCTGCACCGCCAGGGTCAGGCCTCGTGGTCGCCATGGTTGGTTTTATGGCCGGCGCTTTCCAGGCTGGTGGCCAGCAAGATTATCGGTCGGCTGGGCGGAAGGATTCGTTTTGCAATTTGCGGCGGGGCCGCGTTGCAGCCGGATATTAATCGCTTTTTTGTAAGCATGGGGTTGCCGCTACT
>DASVCP010000036.1:0-8589 GCA_036381555.1 Gammaproteobacteria bacterium | reverse complement strand
CCCCTGCCCGGCCGCTGGGGGAGTTTACGTTGCGGCTTGGCCACAACGGCGGGACATATACGCTGGAAGACCTTCGCGGCAAATGGACGCTGGTGTTCGTGCCGCCGGATGATTGCGACGAAACCTGTAAAAGAAATATTTATCACATGCGCCAGGTCTGGGCGGGGCTCGGCCGCGAAGCGCACCGGGTGCAGCGGTTGCTGATATTGCGCGCGCCGGCGCAGTGGGACGTTTTGCGCGGGTTTCTGGAGAATTATCCCAACATGCCGGTGGCTTTTGACGCGGATGGTGCGCTTATTAATCAGATCGCGCACAGCGAGGCGTCGTTGGGCGTGAAGATTTACCTGGTCGATCCGCTGGGCAATCTGATGATGGCGTTCCCGCAGACTCTGGATCCGCGTGACATGCTGAAGGATCTCAAGAAACTGCTCAAAATATCGACGATCGGTTGACGACATGACTATGCGGCGACATCCATGGCTTTTTCGCTTGAGCCTGCTTTCCAGCCTGCTGGCGCTGGTCGTGGTGGTGCTGGGCGCCTATGTGAGGTTGTCGCACGCCGGACTGGGATGTCCCGACTGGCCGGGATGCTACGGCCATATCGATGTACCGCAAACGGACGACGAAGTGCAGCGAGCCAATACCGCTTATCCGGAACGGCCGTTGGAAACCGCCAAGGCCTGGAAGGAAATGACTCACCGCTATTTTGCAGCCACGCTCGGGCTGCTGATTCTGACGATCGCCGTGATTGCTTGGATCAGGCGGTCGAGGGGCGCCGCAGCCGGGCTGCCTACTGTCCTGCTGGTCCTGGTCATTTTCCAGGCTGCTTTGGGCATGTGGACCGTCACGCTGTTGTTAAAGCCGCTGGTAGTGACCGCGCACCTGCTGGGAGGGATGGCGACACTGGCGCTGCTCTGGTGGCTGATGCTGTGCTACAGCAACTGGCAACCTCCCCCTCTGGGCATTGCCGAAGCCCTGCCGGGTCTGCGCCGGCTGGCGTTGTTGTGCCTGGCCGCGCTGGCGGTGCAGATCGCGCTCGGCGGATGGACCAGCACCAATTACGCCGCACTGGCCTGTTATGGTTTTCCCCAATGCAATCAGCAATGGTGGCCGTCCATGGATTTTTCTGAAGCATTCGTGCTGTGGCGGGGACTGGGTATAGACTACGAGGGCGGCGTGCTCGATCACCCGGCCAGGGTAGCGATTCACATGACTCACCGTATCGGAGCCCTGCTGGTGCTGGCCTTGTTGACGATGCTGGTTATCCGTTTATGGCGACAGGCGGCTGCTCCGGTTTTCAAGGGACTGTCACTGTTGTTGTCGCTGGTCCTGCTGGTCCAAATCGGGCTGGGCGTTGCCAATGTCACCAAAGGCCTGCCGCTGCCGATAGCAACCGCCCATAACGCCGGTGCGGCCATATTGCTGCTGACGTTGCTGAGTGTGATATATACCTTAAAAGTAAACCGCGACTACCACGTTTTGCCGAAATGACGCAGAAGACCGCTCTCGAAAGTCATTATCGTTCTGCCGCTCATTGGCGGGATTACTATGAGTTGACCAAACCCCGGGTGGTCGCATTGATCGTGTTTACGGCGGTAGTCGGTATGTTGCTGTCCACGCCCGGCTGGGTGCCGTGGCAACCCCTGGTGTTCGGGAGTCTCGGCATCTGGCTGGCGTCGGCGTCGTCCGCCGCCATCAACCACCTGATCGACAGGCGGGCCGACGCGATCATGGCGAGAACCCGGCATCGCCCCTTGCCGCGGGGCAATGTTCAGGTAATACCCGCGCTGGTGTTTGCCGGCATGCTGGCGGTGCTGTCGATGCTGGTGCTGGCGTTTCTGGTCAACGTGTTGACCGCCGTGTTGACGTTTCTGTCGATGATAGGTTACGCCGTGGTCTACACCGTGTTTTTAAAGCGCGCAACGCCGCAAAACATCGTGATCGGCGGCGCGGCCGGCGCCATGCCCCCCGTGCTTGGCTGGACCGCCGTTACCGGCGATCTGCATCCGCACGCTTTGCTGCTGTTTCTGATTATCTTCGTCTGGACGCCGCCGCATTTCTGGGCGCTGGCGGTGCATCGCCGCAAGGACTACGAAGACGTCGCGATTCCCATGCTGCCGGTGACCCACGGTGTCGAGTTTACCCGCCTGCAGATTACGCTGTACACCATACTGCTGTTTATCGTCACGCTGTTGCCTTACCTGACCGGGATGAGCGGCTTGATCTACCTGGCCGCGGCCGTCCTGCTGAACGCGCGCTTTGTTTTTTATGCAATCAAACTGCAGGTTACGCGCAGTGATATTCTCGCCATGCGCATGTTCATTTTTTCGATTACCTATCTGATGCTGCTATTCGCCGCGTTGCTGGTGGACCACTATTTGGACGGTATGATCGGTTTTAAGTAAACCGTCGCTTTGTTTCTCGTATAAACCTTCTCTTCGCTGATTACTGTCGTAATCCTCTGACGCGGATTGCTTATTTGCCGTGCATGTGGGCATATAACGTTGGTGTATGGAACATTTCAGGTTTGGCGCCACAACAGCCGCATGCCTGTTTCTAAACGCAGCCGCTCAATGGTGCCGGCCGGCATCTCCAATGTCATGTAGGCGGCGGAGCAGGCAGCGACTCGCCAGGGTTTGAGATCCTGTACCAGCCTGCGGACAGCGCCGGAACGGTCCATGAACGCAAGGTCCAACGGGTGGCGGATCCCGCAAGTATGCACGCTGTCGCAACGATCGATCAGCATGGCTACTCCCGGCTGCAGGGGCTTGGGCAGCAACAGGATACGCATGCGTTCCAGCACATAGCCGGTTTTGAGCACCCGCTCCAGCAACAGTGTCTGCGCCCCGTCATCCGCACATAAAAAAACGTTTCCTTCCAACATCAGCCGGGTCGGTTAAGAAACTTCATTGGAATCGAGGATTTGGCTTAGGCACAGTATATAAGCCGCTTAAACGGAACGGACTAAGGCTCGGGCCTTGTTGCCAATTTTTAAATGATTATAGAGAAAGTTGGTGAGCGGATCGGAAGAATATGTCCGCCAATCCACAACTTCGAAACCTGTCTTTTTCGCCAAACAATTGAAAGAGTACCTGCAATACTCATTGACGTGTCCCGGTTTTTCGCCCGGAGGAGTCGGCTTTCTTTTCCGAATGCCCATACGTGTCAACGCCCTTCTGACTTTTTTGGAGTGCCCGTCGATATTGGGTATCTCAATAAGGCAAAGCCCGCCATCGTTTAATAACAGCTTGATCTTGGACATCGTCTGAAGCGGATCGATTAAGTGTTCCAATACGTGGCGAAGAATGACGACATCGAACTTTTCCGTTGGTTCGTACTCCAGGAAATCCTGAACGGTGATATCGATATCTACATCCCTTTTGACTTGGGCCGCAAGCTCGGGCGAAAGGTCCAGGCCTTGCACGTCCCAGCCGTCTTGTTTTGCCAGATATAAAATTTTGGCGTTGTAGCAGCCGATGTCCAGCATCCGGCCTGGTTGTCTGGCAAATTTACTCAGATACCGATAACTGTCGGTCTGGTCCTTGTTCGGTTTTGCAGTGTTGTCTCTCGGGCTGATGTACGTTGCAGAATACTTGCTTTGGTCGTGCCCCGTGGACAGATCATAGTTGACCAGCTTACAGTCTTGACAGCGGTAATATTTGAATTCCTGGTTGCCGCCCCCTGCAAAGAAAAAAAAGAGATCGCTACCGCCGCAAAGCCTGCAAATCATGTTGTTGACCCCTGGTGAATTTATGTCGGCAAATTATAACCCGTTGGGATTCCCGGCCAATAACGGAAAATCCCGTTCATACGCGGGAATATTCGAATTCCCGTAAAACAATGAACAAGGCAAAACCTCCCCTGCCCCGGGGAGGCGCAAATCAGGCTTCTATCGCGGAACGCAACTTTTTGATGGCGTTGGCTTCCAATTGGCGGATACGCTCCGCCGATACGCCGTACTCAGACGCCAGGTCGTGCAAGGTTGGTTTTTTGGATTCATCCAGCCAGCGGCGGTTGAGTATGTCGCGGCTGCGCTCATCGAGTTCGTCCAGCGCCTCGCCGAGTTTGTCGATATTCCGTGACTGCCAGTCGTCGTATTCCAGCAGTCCCGCCGGATCGGCATTGGATGCCGCCAAGTACTGTACCGGCGCGTAAAAAGCGCTTTCGCCATCATCGCTGCTGTCGTCGCTCAGATCAAACGTAATGTCGTGGCCGCTGAGCCGCGATTCCATTTCAAGCACGGTTTTGGCCGGCACGCCCAGGTCTTTGGCGACGGCCTGGACTTCCTCATGATTCAGCCAGCCCAGCCGCTTTTTGGCTCCGCGCAGCTTGAAAAACAGCTTGCGCTGGGCCTTGGTGGTGGCAATTTTGACAATACGCCAGTTGCGGATGATGAATTCATGAATTTCGGCCCGGATCCAGTGTACGGCGAACGATACCAGCCGCACGCCCACACCGGGATCGAAACGCTTGACCGCTTTCATCAGCCCGATGTTGCCTTCCTGAATGAGGTCGGCCATCGGCAGGCCGTAGCCGGCGTATCCGCGGGCGATGTGCACCACAAAGCGGAGATGGGAGATGATCAGCTTGCGGGCGGCTTCCAGGTCATCCTGTTCACGCAGCCGGATCGCCAGGCCGTGCTCTTCTTCGGCGCTGAGTACCGGAATGGCGTTAACCTGGGCAATATAGGCGTCAAGACTGTCGGTGGACAGCGCTACCGGCAGGGTGTTGAACTGGTTGAATTGCGTCGTTAAAGCTGCAGTCGTCATAAGTCTCTCCTTGGCGCAGGGCAGTATAGCAAAACTCCGCCGAGTTTGGCACTCGGGGGCTTAGAGTGCTAAAAAACTGCCCGAGTTCCATATCGAACAGTCGTGATGGTGCCCCTCTCCACTACGGGAGAGGGTTCGGGGCGAGGAGAAATTAACAGATTATCTGTTGTTCTCATCCTGTACTGAGTCTAGACAGGCGGAATTCAGCCCGGTTCTATTTCACATGGATGCGGGTTTGACGTCAGCAGCAGCGAAGGCGGGGCCTTGAGGGTTAATGGTTGAAATCCTCACCTGAACCTGACAGGTATGGGTGAAATTGCTAGGATTGCGGCTTCCGCATTAAGCAAGCAGTGGGGGATGGGAGCATGACGCGTAACCGTAAGGATAAAGGCCTTAAGATTCAACCCGCGGCGGATGATCTGACCGTCATCGACCCGCTGAACGATATTCCGTTCGAGGAACCTCCCGCATCAGGGAGTTGGGTAACCGACTATGCCTGGGTCAGCGGCCTGATGGGCGCAGTGATGACGGTGATTTGCGCGATTTTTTATAGCCGGACCGGAGCCCTGGATAACGGCGTCCATTTCATGGGGATTCAGTTGACCCATACCAATATCGACAGCATGCTGTTGGCGCTGGTAGTGATAACCGCCTCCATGTTGCTGACGGAAGGCGTGCGCTTATGGCTGCGCGACCCGAAAAACTTTTTCCAGCTAAGCCCCCGGCTGATGGCCGGGCGCTATTTGGCCTTTCTGCGTGAAGCGGTTGTCAACTGGCTGCTTTACGTCTGCCTGCTCGGCTTGACGGTATTGTTCTTCCGGACGGCGGGCGAGTACGGCTTTTCAAGAAACGACTCTTATTACCAGATCTGGTTCCGCTTTATCGAGCTGGCCTTTATCGCCTATCTGTGGGGCGGCCTGCCCTATGTACTGCTTACCAGGGCGTTCAAACACGACCCGGTGGCGGATCGCCGCGATTCTTCCTCTCTGATGGCCAGGGTGCTGCAGTTCACGGTCTCGCTGGTGCCTGGGCTTAAGAATCTGCGCCCCCGTTTCAATGAAGTGGACAAGAAAGCCGCCCGTGCCCTGTTGGTCAAACTGTTTTTCACGCCGTTGATGACGGTTTTTTTCCTGGACCACTTTCCGCACCTGGTTAACAACTTCACTTATATGAGCACTGGATTGCTGGACAGGATCGCCGGTGGCCACTATACGCATGCAAGCTTTAACAATGATTTTTTTAATATTTCGCGCCCTTTTATTTTCTCGATCGATGTGGCCCTGGCCTGGTGCGGCTATGTCATTTCTTCGCGCTGGGTGGACAACCAGACGGTTACCGCCGAGCCGACCGTGCTCGGCTGGGTGGTATGTCTTATCTGTTACCCGCCGTTCATGTTTTCGTCTTATGGCATGTACTATTCTCCGCCCGACGAAGCAATGGTGTTGCATTTGCAGAACCAGACCCTGGTCACCATTTTTGTGGCGTTGTCCCTGCTGAGCATTATTGTTTATATGTTAGCCACACTTTGGTTCGGCGTGCGTTTTTCGAATGTTACCAACCGCGGCATTATCCGTAAGGGGCCCTACGCCATTGTTCGCCACCCGGCTTACGCCGCAAAGAATATTTTCTGGTGGACTCTGGTGCTTCCCGTTCTTATGTACAGTGGCTGGAAAATAGCTCTACTGATGATCATGGGTTTGGTGTTACAGAGCTGGGTTTACTATATGCGGGCAATGACCGAAGAACGCCATTTGAGCGCCGATCCCTACTATCGGGCCTATTGTCAGCAGGTGAGGTATAGATTTATCCCCGGTGTTATTTAGTAAAGTGAGTGAATCATCCCGGCCGCGGTGAGGGGTTGAACAATATCAGCCCGGTTCTATTTCACGTAAATGTCGGCCCACGGCCAGCCATGAACCGAGATACCCCAGGCCGATGGCCAGCAGGATCAGGATCAGGCTATGGGAGAGCCCCAGGCTCAACAGCTCAAAGCGGCTTTCATACAAGCCGGCAAGACGTTGCGCGGGACCTCGCAGGACGCCCATGGCGGCGCTGATCAGCACACAGGCCAACAAGCCCCCCAGGAGACCGTACCAGAAGCCGGTGTAGAGGAAAGGCCGGCGTATAAAGGCATTGGTTGCCCCGATCAACTTGTTGACCTGAATTTCACTGCGTCGGCTCTGGATATCCAGGCGTATGGTATTGCCGATAACCAGCACCACCGCCAGCGCAAGCATGGCGGCGATGACCAGCAGGCCTCGCTGCACGAGGCTCATGATGGTGTAGAGGCGCTTCACCCATTGCAAGTCGAGCTGGGCGCTGCCGACTTGCGGTTCGCGCTCGAGTTCTTTAAGCAGGATCTCAATCGTCTGCGGCGCGGCGGGATCAACTATCGGGGTCACCAGGATGACATGCGGCAGGGGATTGCTGTCCAGTGCTTCGAGGGCTTCACCGAAGCCCGACAGGGAACGGAACTCCTCCAGTGCGTCCTGTTTGTTGATCAGGCGCACTTTTTCAATACGCGCATGCCCACGTAATTTGTCAGCCAGGGCGGCAGCGCTGTCGGCATCCATATCATCCTTCAAATACAAGGAAATGCGGGCTGCACCATCCCAGCCGCCGCTGACCTGCTGGGCGTTGTTAAGCAAAACATAAAAGCCGGCCGGCAGCGCCAGGGAGATAGCGATAACCGAAACGGTCATCAGGCTGGCAAACGGCGCACGCCAGATTCGCCCCAGGCTGCTGAGCAGGACCTGGGCATGATTGATCGCATAAGCGGTCAAGCGGGTTTTAAGCGGGGGTTTTCCGGTTTGCTGTTCAGCCATGGGAGCGAACTTTTTGTTCGAAACCGTTGTGGACCAACCGGCCGCTTTTCAGAATCAGGCGCGGGTACGACAGGGTGTCAATCAGAGCGATATCATGTGTGGCAATCAATACGCTGACACCGACCTGATTGAACGCCTCGAACAGCGACATGATTTCACGCGAAAGCTCTGGATCGAGATTTCCGGTGGGCTCGTCGGCCAGGAGCAGAGGCGGTTTGTTCACCACCGCCCGGGCGATACCCACCCGCTGTTGTTCGCCGCCGGAAAGGGTGATCGGGTAAGCGCGTTCCTTTTTCAGCAGGTCCACTTTGTCCAGCGCCGCCCGCACCCGGCGACCGATTTCCCGATGCCGGTAGCCGGCGATCACCAGCGGCAGGGCAACGTTGTCGAAGACGGTTCGATCATAAAGCAATTGGTGATCCTGAAAAATGACGCCGATCTGTCGGCGTAAGTATGGAATTCGCCATTTGGCGATTTTGGAGACATTGACGCCGTTCACAATCAATTGACCGCGACTGCTGCGTTCGATCGCGGCAATCAGTTTTAAAAAGGTACTCTTGCCGGCGCCTGAATGGCCGGTAAGGAACGCCATGCTGCCGACGGGCATGTGCAGGGTAATGTCACTCAGGGCTTCATGGCCGCCGGGGTAGCGTTTGAAGACGTTTGTGAACTGGAGCACCGCAACTCCTTCAATAAGGACTTATTCCGGTTAATCCTGTGCAAGCAGCGCGTCGACAAAACTTTCCGGGTCAAATATTTTCAGATCGTCTATGCTTTCGCCGACGCCAATATAACGCACCGGCAGGCCGAGGTGGTGATAGATCGCGAATATGATACCGCCTTTAGCGGTGCCGTCGAGCTTGGTAAGCGCCAACCCGGTCACGCCGATAGCTTGATGGAACTGTTTGGCTTGCTGCAGGGCATTTTGCCCGATCCCGGCATCGAGCACCAGCAATGTTTCCCTGGGGGCGGCGGGATCGAGTTTGGCGAGCACC
>DASVCP010000035.1:0-2341 GCA_036381555.1 Gammaproteobacteria bacterium | reverse complement strand
AACGGGATGTTTAAATGTTGCCTGGCCACTTTCGACTTACGGTACCGTCAAGACCCTTTTGTACTGCTTTTCGTGCTGCTATCGAGCATTGTTGCGGCTTTTACGCTTTTGCCCGATGACACGTTGTCCGATGAAGGCTTTCATTGGCACCAGCTTCTGGAATATTTTGCCGGCCGGTTTGATCTTGTCGATTCTCTGACGATGCTTCCCGGCTACCATCTCGCTGTTTACGGCTTGTCTGAACTTTTCTCGCTCACAGAGATCGCCGAAGTCCGCTATGCGTGTTTTGCGCTTGCCATTCCGGCTTTGCTGTTTTTTTTCCTGACAGCACGCCACTACGACAAAACCAACAGTTATCCCGTGAGCCTTCAATTGTTCCTGTGCCCTATTATCTTCCCCTTCTTCTTTCTCTTATACACCGATATCCCCTCACTCGCCATGGTAATGGCCTCAACATGGCTGGTTACGACAGGCCGCTACCAGCTGGCCGCACTGATAGTGGGCATCTCTCTGCTGTTCCGCCAGACGAACATCGTATGGCTCGTCATGCTATGGGTTCTGTCGCTTGCGGACATGGGAGCTTTCAATTTTTCCTCTTACGGTATAGCCGATTTTTTTCACAGATGCCTGAACCATTTGCGTCGCACCGCGCTGTTCTTCACGTTTTGCCTGCTGTTTGCCGTTTTTCTTTTTCTTAATGAGGGAGTTGCGATAGGTGACGCGGGAAGCCATGAGATCGGCATATATCCGACACAGATTTTTTTCCTGCTATTCGTGTTGTTCTTTTTGTTTATTCCGTTGCATATTGCCAATTTCCCAAAGATCGCAATTCTCCTGAAGAAAAACCCATTGCTCCCGTTCTCCGGGGCTCTTTTATTTGCCATCTATATCATTACGTTTGACACGAGTCATGGTTACAACGTGCCGGAAATGGATTTTTTCCTGAGAAACAATCTGCTTGAACTCATCAGAACCAACTTTCTCACCAAGACACTTACCTTCATTCCGATCATAATTGCCTTCTTCAGCCTGGCTGTGACACCCTTACATCGACGCAGTCATTATTGGATATATCCTTTTATGGCGCTGTCTTTACTGCCAACCGGCTTGATCGAACAGCGCTATTTCATTATTCCAATCGCTCTTTTCATGCTGTTCCGCAAACCTCTTGACCGCGGGTTCGAATATTTTCAAGTAACGCTGTACGTCCCTTTTACCGTCTATATTTTTCAAGGGATTGCCCAGCATCGATTTTTTCTATAATCAGGAGAAGCCTGCCGGCAAAATATTGGGGTTCACCCCAAAGCCAATACCACTCTTACACATCCCTGCATAACGGCACAACTTACACCTGACCTCATGCGCCCGATGGAAGTCCCGCGGGAGAAGGCGAAAATGCCGATTCTGTATGGAACAAAAGTCGCCCTGCGACTAGTCCAACTCATACTTGTTTTTATAATCTTCCATCAGCGCGGGATTCTGATCTTCCTTGTAAAGGACCGTATTGCCGCACACCAGCACTTCTATGTTTGTTCCCATAAAGCAATGGAAAGCGTCCTCGGGCGTGCAGACGATCGGCTCGCCGCGAACGTTGAAGCTGGTGTTTACAACCACCGGACAGCCCGTCAATTCATAAAATTTCGTGATCAAGGCATGATAGCGGGGATTGGTATCGGCGTGCACGGTCTGGATTCTGGCTGAATAGTCGACATGGGTGACAGCCGGGATTTCCGAGCGGGGCACATTCAGCTTGTCGATGCCGAAAAGCCGCTCTTCTTCGGCGGTCATCGGTTTGCGCTTGGACTTTTGTACATCCGCAACCAATAGCATATACGGGCTGTCCCCCGACAGCTCGAACCATTCGTCAACATGCTCCCTCAATACCGAGGGCGCAAAAGGCCTGAACGATTCCCTGAATTTCACCTTCAGGTTCAATTCCTTCTGCATCGCCGGAGAACGGGGATCGCCGAGAATGGAACGGCCTCCCAACGCCCGCGGCCCGAACTCCATCCGCCCGCCGAGCCAGCCTACCGCCTTTCCATCTGCCAACGCCTTGGCCGCCCGGTGAATCGTTTCCTCTTCGGGATAAACACTGAACACGGCACCGGCGGACGTCAACCGGTCACTTATCTCCCCATCGGAAAAGGAAGGACCGAGATAGGCCCCCCGCATGCTGTCTCCGGCCTCGACCTCGCGCCGGTTTCCAAGCTCCTGGTACCATACGGCCTGAGCCGCGCCCAACGCGCCGCCGGCGTCCCCGGCCGCGGGCTGAATCCAGAGGTTTTTGAAGGCCCCATCGCGCAGTATTTTGCCGTTGGCGACGCAGTTTAATGCAACACCG
>DASVCP010000034.1:0-6369 GCA_036381555.1 Gammaproteobacteria bacterium | reverse complement strand
AAGCGCGCCCGGGCATATATTGACGATCGAGGATCCCATCGAGTTTGTTTATGAGCACAAGCAGTGTATCGTCGGTCAGCGGGAAATTGGTTTGGATACGCATTCTTATGAAAATGCCCTGCGCGAAGCGATGCGCGAGGCGCCCGACGTCATTCTGATCGGCGAGGTGCGCGATCTGGAAACGATGGAAGCCGCGATCACCTATGCCGATACCGGTCACTTGTGCCTGAGCACTCTGCATGCGGTAAACGCCAACCAGGCATTGGATCGCATCATCAACCTGTTTCCTCCCGAACAGAAAAACCAGATATTGATGGATCTGTCGCTGAATCTGAAGGCCATTATTTCCCAGCGGCTGGTACCGGCCGCGGACGGCGGCCGGGTGGCGGCCGTGGAGGTCCTGATCAACACGCCATATATTTCGGAACTGATTCGAAAGGGCGAAATGGGCGAA
Organism: Gammaproteobacteria bacterium; assembly: GCA_036381555.1. Taxonomy (GTDB): domain Bacteria; phylum Pseudomonadota; class Gammaproteobacteria; order HTCC5015; family HTCC5015; genus DASVCP01. Next base: position 5,915 of record DASVCP010000034.1, on the reverse strand, counting down.
ATCAAGGAGATTATGGAAAAAGGCGGCAAGTCGGGCATGCAGACTTTCGATCAGTCGCTGTATGCGCTTTTCAAGTCGGGCAAGATTACCCAGAAAGAGGCGCTGATCAATGCCGATTCGCGTACCAATCTTGAATGGCGAATTAACTTTGGCGGCGGCATGGACGATGGCAAGACCGGGCCTGCTTCCAAGGGCGGCGGCGCCGAACTGGAAGATTTGTCTTAAATAGGCAGCACGGCGGTATCCACCGGCAGTCCCCGCCGATCAGCCAGATTTGATACGGCATCGACAAAGCGTTGCGTGCCGCAACAGACCAGCCGGTAATTGCCGGCTACGGTGTTTTCAAGCCATATTTCCGTCAATCTGACGGCCGTTCCGGAAAACCAACCCGGCCTGGGCATCCGGCGATCATCGGGGTCCGCCAAGCGACTTGCAATTCCCCAGTCTTCCAGCAGGGGCGCACACGCCAGGGCTTCCGGCGGCAGGCCGGGCAGCAATATTTGGGAGGGTTTCGGGGTAAACGGCGGGCCATCGTCAAACTCCAGGAAGGCGGTCAGCATTATTTGCAGGTTGCCGTAATGCAACCTTTCTGCGGCATGAACTACACTGGCCAAACCCTCGTTTTGGGCAAGAAAGACGGTATGGAATTCGTCGGGCATCGTTTTCCAGGCATTGCCCTGCAGCACCGCGGTCAACCGCCCATCAAGCAGACGCTCAGGAAGAGGCGTTTCATGACCATTCCGGTACAGGCATTCGAGCACATCCCCTTTGACACGCATGATCGGCATCAAGCCTGAAAGGTTGCCGTTGGAAATTCGGCAATACCGGCCGGGCTGCGGATTGGCCAGGGACGGCGGGACACGAAATCGAAGTTGTGTGTAGTGGCCTGGCAGAGTTTCCAGGGACAACAGTTCAACCGGTTGCTCGGATTCGCGCATTTACAGCATCGGCTGGCCGTCCACCAGGGTTTGGGTGACTTTGCCAGGTAGTTGCCACCCTATGAAGGGAGTATTGTGGCCGGCGCTGTTAAGCGTGTCCGGGCCGACGGTCCAACTTTGTCTGGGATCGAAAATACAGATGTCGGCGGGTGCCCCCGTTTCAATCCGTCCCAACGAGGTTCCCAGAACGGCGGCAGGCGCGGCGGTCAAGGCTTTGAGCGCTTGCGCCAGGCTAAGTGCGCCGGACTGGACAAGCAGCAGGCAGAGCCCGAGCAATGTGTCGAGTCCGGAAATACCCGGTTCCGTGGATGGGAAGGGATTAAGTTTGGCATCCGCATTGTGGGGTTGGTGATCCGCACAGATGGCATCGATAGTCCCGGCGCGAACCGCAGCCAGCAAGGCTTCTTGGTCGTTGTGGCTACGCAAGGGCGGAATAACGTGGGCGAGGCTATTGAAGTTGTCCACCGCCGATTCAGTGAGATGCAAATGATGAATCGCGACATCCGCGGTAACCGGAAGGCCGCGTGCCTTTGCCTGGGCAATCATATTCACACCCTGCGCAGTCGACAGCCGCCCGAAGTGAACCCTGACGCCGACGTCTTCCACCAATGCCAGATAGCGCGCCAATGATATGGTTTCGGCTGCGACCGGAATGCCTGGCAACCCAAGACGGGTGGCGACCGGGCCTTCGTGAGCAACACCGTCTTTCGACAAGGCGGAATCCAGCGGCACGGCGTGCAGCGTAAAGTCGTAAGTGGCCGCATACTCCATCGCCCGGCGCAATACCCGGCTGTTTTGAATAGGCCGCAAAGCATTGCTGACACCGGCGCAGCCGGCTTCCCTGAGTGCCGCCATTTCGCTGAGCTTTTGACCCTGCAATCCCGCGGTTAACGCCCCTAAAGTAAACAGGCGCGGCCCCTGGCGTTGCTGTGCGCGTTTCTGAATGAGTTCCGCCACCGAGGGTTCGTCGATAACGGGGTCGGTATCGGGAGGCATGCACAGAGCGGTAATACCGGATTTGACCGCTGCAGCTCGTTCACTGCCAATAGTGGCTTTGTGTTCGAAGCCGGGTTCCCGCAAATTAGCGCTCAGTTCAATCAGGCCGGGGCAGACAATCTGCTGTTTGGCGTCTATCTCAAGATCGGCATGAAAACCGTCGGGAGGAGCATTGCCGACCGCGGCAATGGTCCGATGGGAAATATAAACATTGGCTTGTTCATCCTTGCCGCTGGCGGGATCGATCACCCGCCCCCCCAGGATACTGATCGATTGATTCCGCGCCGTGCTCATGTAGCTGCCCCGGTATTTTTCTGGGACTGAGACGCATTACGCGTCGCCTGACGATTGGTCAGCGCCATCGACATCACCGCCATACGGACGGCGATACCGGTGGTGACTTGCTCGAGAATGACCGACTGCGGACCGTCGGCGACGGCGGATTCGATTTCCACGCCCCGATTCGCCGGCCCCGGATGCATGACGATGGCGTCGGCCCTGGCCAGTTTGAGCAGGTCCCGCGACAGGCCGTAAACACGAAAATACTCGTGCTCACTGGGCAACGAAGCGCTCAGCATGCGCTCTTTCTGCAGCCGCAGCATGATGATGACATCGGCGTCGCGTATTCCCTCCCTCATATTGTGAAACACGTTGACACCAAGCGCTTCGATACCGGCGGGCATTAAGGTTTTCGGGCCGACAACCCTTACTTCACGGGTTTTCAATAGGGACAGGGCGTGAATCTGCGAACGGGCAACCCGGGAATGCATGATGTCGCCGACGATAGCAACGGTAAGCTTGCTGAAATCCTGTTTGTGTCGGCGTATGGTGAACATGTCCAGCAGCGCCTGGGTCGGATGAGCGTGTTGTCCGTCGCCGGCATTGATTACACTGACATGCGGCGCGATATGCTGAGCGAGAAAGTGCGCCGCGCCGCTGTCGGCGTGGCGAATTACGAACATGTCGCATTGCATGGCTTCCAGGTTTTTCACCGTGTCGAGCAGTGACTCTCCTTTGGATGTTGCCGAGGTGCCGATATTGATATTAAGGACGTCCGCCGAGAGACGTTTGGCCGCCAGTTCGAAGGTGGTACGCGTGCGAGTGCTGGCTTCGAAGAAAAGGTTTGCTACGGTTTTTCCCTGGAGCAGCGGCACCTTTTTGACATCCCGGTCGTTGATGTCGATGAATTCCGCCGTATAGTCCAGGATGGAGGTAATAAGCGAATGGTCGAGTCCCTCGATGTCGAGCAGATGCTGAAGCTGGCCCTGAGCATTAAGCTGCAGGTTGCCGCCTTGCGCGGTATTTCTCATGGCCCGCAATTATAGCGGGGCTTCGAGCGGGAATCACCATGAAAGTTATAAACCACGGGAGCACGGGGAACACAGGGACTAAATAACGTGCTCTTGTGTTCTTCTGGGCGAATGATCTTAACCCTGGGTTTCCCGTCACCCGATTATATGTGGCTATTGCGGTTTTTCTCGGCGCCACATTAATCGATGGAGTTGCTTTCCCCGTGTCCCCCGTGGTTTGAATGCTCCGCCAGCCAGCTTTGGACGATGATGGCGGCTGCGGTTTTGTCGATATCGGTTTTCCGTGTTCGTCGCCGGCCGGCCTGGCGTTGCTGCTTCAGTTGCGAACGGGCCTCGGCGGAAGTGAGGCGTTCGTCCTGCAGCACGACCGGAATGCTGAAGCGTTCCCGCAGGGCTTGCGCTAATGCTTCTGCCATGCGGCTGGATTCGCTTCCGGCGCCGTCGGCATGCAACGGCATGCCGACGATGAGCAGGTCCGGCCGCCATTGGTCGATCAATTCGCTTATGGCCGCCCAGTCGGGGCAATCGCCGGCACGTTGGAGGGTTGCTACCGGACTGGCACTACGGGTCACTGTCTGACCGACCGCCACGCCGATACGGCGGGTTCCGGCATCAAAGCCGAGCACGGTAAGATGGGACGGGCGTGGTGAGGACAAGCGGATCGCGGCCGGAATTAAGCGTGGCCCACGTCGCCGGAAAGCAGGCTGAGGTCGATTCCCAGTGCTTTGGCGGCCGAGTGCCATAACTGGCCGGGGGAGGTTTTGAAGAGCATATCGGTGTCCGCCGGGTAGGTAAGCCAACTGTTGCTGGCCAGCTCCTGTTCCAACTGGCCGGGCCCCCAGCCGGCATAACCCACGGTAACGATATTTTCCCGCGGACCTTGTCCAACGGCGAGCGCCTCCAGAATATCCCGTGAGGTGGTAACAGTCACTTCTTCGGTCACGTGGAGGCTGGACTGCCAGTTCCCGGCAGGACGGTGCAGGATAAAGCCGCTTTGAATTTCGACGGGACCGCCAAACATGATTTTACGCTGACCTATCTCGGGTACTATGCAGTTTATCTTCAGTTGCTGCAGCAGCTCTCCCAAAAGATAGTTGGTGGTTTGCGTCAGCATCAGGCCCATGGCGCCTTTTTGATCGTGTTCACAAATGTAGGTTACCGACTGGTGGAAATTGGGGTCCAGCAGGTTGGGCATGGCGATCAGGAAATGATTTTTCAGGTTTAAAGACATGATGTGGGGCCTGTTAACACTGTTTGAATTATCGATGCCGCTCTGTCAGTGAGTTTCGACCCCACCGTTGCGGAACTGCCAGGTGCGTACGATTTCCACGTGATCCGTTGATTGGCGAAGTTCAGGTGAAAAAGGCGCAAACGGCGACGCCAGCTTGACAATTTGTTTGGCCGCATCGTCCAGCAATCTGTAGCCCGAGGAGCGCAAAACATTGATTTCGACCACGCTTCCGTCCCATTTTAACTCCACTTCCAGCATCAGGCTCCCTTCCAGCTTGTCGCGCAACGCCTGACCAGGATAGTTGAGATTGCCCAAGCGCTCCACTTTCTCAACCCATTCCACCATGTAGCTGGCCGGAAGATACTCCAGGGTATTGGCCGTCAATACCATCTTTCTCGGACGTTTTGCATAAGCCTCGCGGGCCTGACTTAACTCGGCCGTCAGTTGCGCGATTTCGAGATCGAAGTCGACGTTCTGGTCGGATTGCCGCCGGGTTTCGGATTTGAGCTTTTGTTCAAGCAGCAGGGTTTGGTGATCGGAATGCAGTTTTGTCAGCACAGGCTGTTTCAGTTCGTCGTCGATTTTCGGATTGCCGCCCTTTATGGGCTGCGGGGCGAGACCGGTGGTTTCGCTGAACTCCGTGGAACTGAAAGGGTTGCTGGGCCGAACGCGCAGATCGCTTTCTCCACCCCCGGTCTGTGCGACTTGGGCGAGATAGTCGGCTTTTTCAGGAGCGGTTTCATTACGTTTTTGTACCAGGATGACTTCCAGTGAAGGAGGCGCGCGCAGCTCTGCCGGATCTTCGGGGTGAAATGCGATACCCAGAATGAGCACTGCATGCATGGATGCGGCGAGGAACAAAGTCAGTCCCAGGCGGTCGCCGGCTGTTATGACAGGAGATGCTGTATCCATTTGTTGCGTACACTCATTCCAATCATGTCAGGGATTTTATCCCATTGAGAGTCAGAATAAACGTCGGAATGCTGAATTGCCGTCGGATTCGAAGGGTGGAAGACGGGTAACCTTTCCGGTCGATCATGTTTCTTTGATTCGAGCGGCGATGACATCCATCAACTGTCCGGCGATATCGAGTCCGTAAATCGCGTTCAGTTCACGGATACAGGTCGGACTGGTGATATTGATTTCAGTGAGATAATCGCCGATGACGTCCAGACCGGCGAAAAGCACGCCGTGTTCGCGCATAACCGGCCCCACTGCGGCGCAGATCAACCGGTCGCGTTCGGTCAGTTCGCGACCTTCGCCACGGCCGCCGGCGGCAAGGTTGCCGCGATTTTCGCCTTCCCGGGGAATTCGGGCCAGCGCATAGGGGAGTGGCTGGCCGTCTATTAACAGAATGCGCTTGTCCCCGGCGCTGATCTGGGGAATAAAGCGTTGTGCCATAACGGTATGGCGATCGTTGCCGGTCATGGTTTCCAGGAT
>DASVCP010000033.1:0-5652 GCA_036381555.1 Gammaproteobacteria bacterium | reverse complement strand
GCTGCCTGTCGAGCCTGGGAGACAGAAGTCCAGGTTCGGAGCCGAACAGCCCCGATCCGGCTATTCCTGCGCGTACCTTATTTCAAGAAATAGTCCCTGTTCTTCGTCCGCTGGATTGCGCCTTATTGAACGCGATGAATCGCCGCCAATTCCTTGAAGCGCCTGTTTTGCTTTAACGCATTGAAACAATTTTCGGATATCGCGTCCTGGACAAAGGCCGGCGATATCAGGACGGCCTTCTCCAGATCGATAATAGCCTGCTCATGAAATCCGAGGCAGGCATTTGCGCAGGCTCTCTGGTAGAAGGCATGACCATTCTCAGGATCTATTTCCAGGGCCTTATTGCAAAGGCTGATCGCCCACTGCGGTTCATCTAAAGAAAGTGCCGCGTCGGCCTTGTAAGTCAACGCTTCAGTATCTTCCGGGCGCAGTCCGAGTATCTGGTCATAAAGGGAAATTTTGTTCTGCGGGCTCGACTCAAGGGAGGCTTTCAACCACAGGGAATGGATTTCATTGGTTCTGTCAATTTCTTCCTGGGCTTGCGCGATGTTATGGGACTTATGATGGAGCTCTTCTTCGAGCGCCTGCAGGCGCTGCTTGTATTCGGCTGTCAGCCTGATAACTTCCTGGTCGGCGTAGGACTTTACGTTTTCCTTTATGTCGCGCAATGAAGTCCAGCCTGCCAACACAAGCAGAGTGGTGGTCGCAAGAATGATATAAAAAAAGTAGGTTATCGTGTTGCTAGCATAGCTCATTGCTTTGTCAGCCACTTCCAGCTCTTTCTCAACAACCTTCTCAATCAGTTCCGCACGCTGAGCTTGCATATCGATACGGACCTGCTTCAATTCGTCCAGGATATATCGCTCAACAAAAGGCGAGTATAAAGGTTCCTTAAGATCGCCAATGCCGTTATCTGGCGGGGCAGGTTCAGCCGGTTTTTCCTGGCTTATGCAGGGGATGGTGGAAAAGAAAATCGCTAGAAAGATAATCAGCTTTGCAGAGCGCATGAAATGTCTTCTTCAGGCGAAGATACCGGCGAGAGCCGGGGGTTTACGGGAAGCGAAGAACTGCCTTCAATAAGGCAACGATGCAGGCTGATTATTGCTCTTTCGTAATTTTCCTGGTCAATAATAAATTCCATTTCCACCTGTCTCATCGTTTGATGCATGGCAAGTATATTGATACTTTTGTCCGTCAGCGCGCCCACTGCTTTGTGTAGAATGCCGGGTATCTTCATGTCGCTGCCGATAACGGAAACGATGGACACGCGGTGAGTCAGAATGTTCGCGGAAGGAAAAATTTCCTCAAGTGTGCTGCAGACGCGTTTCACAGACTTTAAGGATGCATCCAAGTAGTGGGTGATGGTGTTTGCATTGACATCCTTGCCGATGAAATTAACTCTGAAGCGGTCAAGTATATCCAATAGCTGCTTGTCGTAGCGAATGGCACCGATCATATCCTGCTCGTGAAACTCAACGGCGAACACGTGTTTCCGGCCGGCGATGATCTCAACCCCGGGTGTCTGGCTCTTGTACTCGCTGTCAATCAGCGTGCCGGCATGTTCAGGTTCGAAAGTGTTCTTGACACGCAGCGGTATACCTTGCTGACGCAAGCCCTTTGCCGCACTGGGGTGAATCGCCTCCATTCCCAGATTGGCCAGTTGGTCGGAAACATCGTAATTGGTGCGGCCTATGGGCATCACCTTGTCTTCGCCGACAATTTTCGGATCGGCACTGCTTAGGTGGTACTCTTTGTGAATAATTGCCTCTGCCGCCCCGGTCACGATGGCGATCTTGCTAAAGGTGATTTCGCTGTAGCCACGGTCAAAAGTCTTCATCAGACCTTCTCTGCAACGAGTGTAACCGGTCACGATAGGGAGTTCTTTTTCGACATCGACTTTGGCAAAACTTTGCTGGATACGTTCTTCGAAAGTGGGGTTTTCAATCTCTCGCCAGCCTGTAAGATCAACAAAGGTCGCGTTCACGTCGTGTTGTTGTAACAGTAATGTGGTGTTGTGGGCGCTGTGGGCTTCGCCGATGGCGCTTAGCATCTCACGCACTGTGGCAAGCTGATCTTCGACTTGAAAATGGCCGTAAGAACAAATGCGCTGCAGATCAATAAGGCAGCTGCGGACGCCTTCAACGCGATCTTTGACAAACTGGTCGGCGATCTGGCAGGTGAAATGATCGGGAAACATCTGCGCATTGATACTGCACATCCGGTAACAGACTTCCGACAGCATGTCGCTCCAGGACCATTCGGATTCCGAGTTGCTGTAAAGCGAAAAGACACCTGCCTTTCCCGATTTCTTATGCTCAAGCAATGCATCGGTTACCCCGCCATAGGCCGATACGACGAAAATCCGGTTATAAAGTTCGTTTCCGTGTCGGTTACCGACAAGAATGTTAGTCATGACTTCATTGAAGCGAGACATCGAGGTACCGCCGATCTTTTCAACCGTATGCTTTCCGGAGCTGTTTGTTATCGAGTTCATGGTTAATTGTTCTTCGCCTGCTATGTTGCGCATTCGGGGCATTTATTCGTATCAGGAACGATCAAGAGTCTTTCCAAAGAGATCGCAATACCGCAATCGGTGCATACGCCGAAGTTATCGTCGTCGATTTTTGTCAGCGTCCTGTTTAAAGTGTCGATCTTCTTTCGGGCTTTTGCCAGCGTGTGCTGATCGACCGCCTGTATCGCGAGCTCTTCGATTTTTACGGTTGAGTCCGTCTCGGGCGTCTGAGTGAACTGTCCGGATTCATGCTCAGCTGTGTAGGCCGACAATTTCCGTATTTCGGCCTTGATTTTCTGTTCCAGCTTGCTTTTATCTGCGGTATTCACGCGCGATCTCCAGGTAGTTGTTTCTCGCGGCCTGTATCGGGCTGATGTTGCCTCTCGCGGCTATAAAAGCGGGGCGGGGGGATTTGCCGCAAAACGGGGCGACGGGCTGGTTTTCAACGCTGTTAAAGACGAAAAAAACGTTACAGCGTGGATAAGGGGAAATATTGCCGTTTGAGCCGTGCATGGTGTTGCAATCAAAAATAGTTACGGAGCCCGCAGGGCCTTTGGGTGCAACGATACCGCTTTTACTTTCAAGCAGTCGCAAGCTTGCCTCATCGGGGATGCCGTATTGTTGCTGCTTGAGAGACTGTTTGTAGTGGTTGTCCGGGGTTGCTCCAATACATGCGACATAGGATTCGTGCGATCCTGGGATGAGCATGAGCGGCCCGTTAAATTCGTTGTTCTCCATCAAGTTGATGGATACGCTCACCGTACGCATTCTGGGCAGGCCGTCTTCAACATGCCAGGTCTCGAAATCAGAATGCCAGTAAAATTCCTTGCCGGAAAACCCCGGTTTGAAATTGAGCCTGGACTGATGAATGTAAACCGGGCCGCCAATTATGTGCTCGGCGATTTTGACGATCCGCTCGTCCGTGGAAAGTTTTTTGAACAGGGGATTGAGCTCATGGACACGGAATAGGGAGCGTAACCGTCCGCTGTTCCTTTCGGTGATTGCCTCTTCCCGGGCGGCAAGAGTCCTTGTGCGGTTCAATCGTTCCAGCTCTTCAATAAACAGGCGTACTTCTTCCTCATCAAAAACCGATTCAAGGAAGAGGAACCCGTTCCGCGCATACGAGTCTACGTCTGCCGGGCTGACGGGAGAGTTCAGGCAGCTTGAATAAACGACCGGGTCCTGTCGAGCCTGAATGGACGGCGTGGCAAAAATGCGCGACGGATACAAGTCGTCAGGTCTGAGCTGATTTGATGGTTCAGATATTGCCATGGTGCGTGGCCACCTCCTTGGAATTGCCCGAATGAGCCGGGGAAGCTTAAGTTAATCTGCGATCATTTCCGCTTCCAGTGGATAAACGCCCTTCTCATCGTGGACTTCGTTGCCTATAAGCGCGGGATTGAATACACAAGCCATTTGCATTTCCGTCCGTGCCCTGAGGATATGCTCGTCATGTTTGTCCAGAATATATATGGTGCCGGGCAAAATCTTATATATTTTGCCGTCTTCGCAGGTTTCGATTTCACCTTCGCCGGATATGCAATACACCGACTCCAGATGATTCTGATACCAGATGTGGGTTTCCGTGTCCGCATAGATGGTCGTGATGTGAAAGGAAAAACCCATGTTATCGTTTTTAAGCAACAGACGGGCACTTTCCCATGTCTCAGAGACAACACGACGTCCGGTTTTTTCCGCGGTTTTCAGGGTTCTTACAATCATTATCTGTCTCCGTCTAGGACGCCTGTTTCAGACGCTGCTGGAGAACGACTGAAACGCTTTTGTCGAGAATATCAAGGCCGGTCATGAATTCATGTTCACTGATTGTCAGAGGCGTAAGACACTTCACCACCTGCGATTCCGAGCCGCTGGTCTCGATAATCAGTCCGTTCCTGAAGGCGGTGCGGGCGATTTGCTTGGCGAGTTCTCCCGACTTACAGCTCAGCCCCTGCATCATTCCGCGGCCTTTAACCGAGATCGTACCCGGTAACTGGGCGGCGATTTTATGCAGCCGGTTTCGCAGAAGCTGACTCAAATGGCGCACATTTTCGCTAAAGCGTGAATCTTTCCAGTAATGCTCGAGTGCGGCCGTGGCCGTGACAAAGGCATGATTGTTGCCGCGAAAAGTTCCGTTATGTTCGCCCGGCTTCCACTGGTCGTGCTCGGTCTTGAGCAGCGTGACGGCGAAAGGTAACCCGAAGCCGCTCAATGATTTGGAGAGCGTTACGATATCGGGAACAATTCCGGCCTCCTCAAAACTGAAGAAGGTTCCCGTGCGGCCGCAGCCGGCCTGGATGTCATCGATGATTAACAGCATATCGTGTCGCCGGCAGACTTTTTCCAAAGCACGCAACCATTTGAAGTCGGCTACATTCAGGCCGCCTTCACCTTGCACGGTTTCCACAATGACGGCCGCAGGGTGATCGAGACCGCTGCTGGGATCGGAAATCATCTGCTCCAGGTATTTCGTGGTGTCCACGTTTTCCCCCATATAGCCGTCGTAGGGCATAGGGGTTACGCCAAAGAGCGGGATACCGGCGGCATTACGATGATGGGAGTTTCCGGTGGCGGCCATGGCGCCCGTGGTGACGCCGTGAAAGCCGTTGGTAAAGGCGACAATATTGTGTCTGCCCGTGATATTGCGGGCAATTTTGAGGGCGGCTTCGACAGCATTGGTGCCGGTCGGGCCAGTGAACTGTACGACATAATCCAGGTTGCGCGGTTTTAGAATCAACTCATTGAAGCTTTCCAGGAAAGCCTCCTTGGCCGAAGTATGCATATCAAGACCGTGAGTGATTCCATCCCTTTGGATATATTCGATCAGCCGTTCTTTGAAAACCGGGTTGTTGTGACCGTAGTTGAGTGTCCCCGCGCCCGCAAGGAAGTCAAGGTAAGCGTTGTTGTTGACATCGTAGAGGTATGAGCCTTTGGCACGATGAAATATAACGGGGAAAGAGCGTGCGTAAGATTGCACGGCGGACTCAAGTTCTTTGAAAATATCCATAATGGTTCCTCAACTTTTTTCAGATTGATTTGCCTGATGATGGATGGGATCTATACGCAACAGAATCTCGCTGTCATGCAGGCCGGAAAAGTGCTCGTGCTTATCGAATAGAACCCGCATTTTCATACTGCTCTCA
>DASVCP010000032.1:0-7351 GCA_036381555.1 Gammaproteobacteria bacterium | reverse complement strand
TGAGGCGACGCCGGCGGTTTGCGTGCCGGAGTACTTGATGTGCTTCATCGCAGCCCGCAGGGTTTCGAATAGATCTTCCATGCGGTCGGGGTAGTTGTCGCGGCCGTTGTTGTGATCGTCGAAGCCGCCCAGTCCGCTGTTGGAGACGGTGATGAACTTGCTGTCCGGGTTTTCAATCGCCAGCGTAACGGCGGCCCGTACCTGGCGGGAGAAACTGTTGTTGTTGGGGTAGACCAACTGGCCGGTGCCGGCGTCGAAGTCGGTGGCCTGGTCGGCCGCGTCGCTGACGGCGGGCAGTCCGGAATTGAAAGAGGTTTGCAGGTTGCCGATGAAGCTTTCCATCGTCGCGCGCAGTTCGAAGCCCTCGACAATCTTGCTGAACCGGGTGCGTTCCGCCTGGGTGATGACCGTGTTGACCAGCGATTCCAGGATCGCGTCGTTGGGATTGTTGTTGCGCGTGTACGGGTTGTCGAAATTGTCGTTGAGGGTGACGGCTTTCAGCTGTAGCAAATCCAACGGGTTTTCGGGGTCGGGCGCGTACAGCACGGTGTCGCCTTCGAACGACACGAACGGCAGCACCAGGTTGGCCAGGGTTCTGTTCCCCAGCGAAGGATGTTGAAACACGGCGTTGCCGGTACCGACGTGGGTTTCCAGCATCTTGGCGATGCGGGTGCCGATGCCGGGCGTATTTTCGATGTCCAGCGTGCCCTTCTGGTTCATGAAGATGCTTTGCCGGTGGGAGCCGGTATCCTGAAAGCGTTTCATCATCGTGCGATAGACGGTCATATGACCCTGGTTGATCAGGAACTCCATCGCGTCGCCGCCGGCGCCCGACCAGAAGCCGTGCGGCGTGATCAGGCCGGGGTTGGCGTCGTTTTGCAAACGGGTTATGCCCGGGATGTTGTCTTCGTAGGAATTCTGCGAGGTGGTTTCGATTTCCTGAATGTTGGTCAGGTTGCCGGCAAGTTCCGACGGGCCGCCGTAAAGGAATATGTTGATGACCTGCGGGAAGGCGTTGCTGCTTGCCGTCGGGCTGGTGTCGGGCAAGGTATAGTTCACGCTTTCGTAGTCCGGGCTGGCGGCATAGGCTTCGTTCAGCAGCGAGCTGATGGTCAGGGAGGAGGGAATATAAATCGCCGTGCCTCCGAGTCCCATGGACTTTATAAATGCTCTGCGTTTCATCGTTGCTGCCCTCTGGAATCTAAATCTGCTTGAAGTAATAAAGTTCGGGTAGCCGCGAGGCGTAGTCGAACACGATGCGCGCAATGTCGTCCTGCCGGAATTCGCGTACCGTCAACTGGCCGTTGTCGTTCTCCAGATGACCGCTGTTTTGCAGGACGGTCAGCAGCTCGGTGATTTCGGTGCCGCCGGCTTGCCGCTGCAGCACGCTCAGGAACAGAAAGTGCAGAAAATCGGTCGGCGTCAGCGCCGCGATATCCGGTTTGACGATCTGGTTCATCTCGGCATCCGCGGTGTAGAACAGACCGTCGATGACGACATCCACGCCGTCGATGTTGCTGATACGGCCTTCGTAGCTGCCGTCGTTGATCAACAGTTGTTCACGCAGGGCTTTGTGATAGTTGGCGAAGCTGAGCGCGTCGAGCGGGACGTTCGGCGTGCGGCCGATTTTCAGGGTCATGGTGTCCCAGCCCATGTTGCGCATGTACAGGCGGCGGAAGGTGTTGGTGGCCATGTTACGCCAGACTTGCTCGTCGACTTCGCCGGAGTTGTTCCGCGGGTCCCACCTGAGGGTGTTCATCGTCGACATGAATGTTTCTTCGAAACCCTTGGGTCTTTCGGTGTTCAACAGGTACTCGCGCGAGAACAGTATGCCTTTGAAGAGATCTTCGAAGGTGACCGCGCCGCTGTTGACAATCGATTCGCACATGGCCAGCCGGTCGTCCAGGGTGCGTTCGGCCATCAGGTAGTTGGCGATCACTTCGCAGGCGCGCGGCATGACCAGCGGGTGCCCTGACAGCACATTGTAGAAGTCGTCGCAGGTGGTGATGAAGAAACCGCCGCTGTCGTGTACGCCGTCACCGTTGGTGTCTTCCTGCAATATCACTTGCGGGTCGGTGTTGCCGAAGTTGGTGCTGGCCAGCTCATAACCGTCGTCCTCGTCGGTGAGGTACAGGTCCTTGCAGGCGGTGCCGACCCGCACCGAGTCTTCCTTGGTTTCAAACAGGCCGAGGTAAAGCTCGAAGCCTTCAATGCCGGTATTCTCGGGCGTGCGCGCCACGCGCCAGCGTTGCACGCTCGGCAGGTGCGAGCGAATGATCTGGCGGACGCTGTTGCGCTCCGTCAGCCCGTTGACCAGCCGTTTGTAAGTGTTCTGCACGTCCTGGAGGTTGGTGCTTTCCATTTCCTCGGCCGGCGAGAACATGATGGTGTTGGCCAGAAAATGCGCCATCCAGGCGACAAAGGAATGACGGCTCAGGGGATATTCCTGAATCAGGGCCAGCGGTTCTTCCTTGGGGCGTTCCGAGTCGCTGAACCGGTACTTGGCCCGGTCGGGATCCGGATTGTTGTTCTCATCCAGGCCGTTAATCAGGGTTTGAACGTTGCGCACCTGCTCGTTGCTCAGATCCTGGTTGATCGCTTCGCGTACCTGTTGGATGTAATTTTCGTAGCCTGGATTGATGCGGGGGTTGCTTAAGCCGGCCGATAAATCGAAAAATTCGTCTACGGGTATGCCCTTATACATGGTACCCAGCAGTTTGTTGGCCACCCGGTATTTCTCCGCGTCAGACAGGGCTTCATAGTCGGAACCGGACAACGGTTCGGCAAAACCGCTGGGAGAAAAGTCACCCGTGGCGCTGTCACTGGGCAGACCGGGGTCGCAGGCCTGCAGGACTGCTGCGGTGGCGCCCAAAATGAGCAAGGGATATATCTTGGTTATGTTCATGCTCCGGCACCTTATAACTCTTATTGATCGAAGCGGCGCTTCCGCCATTCATGGGCTGTCGGTTGGGGGATGTTGCCCCATTCCAATTGGGGGTACTGAGACAGTAATCACAAAATATTAAGTACATTCCATGACAATGGATTAACGTAGTGGAAATTACGACGAGCGGCGTAAAGACACCCAAGGACGCCGGGGAAACCGCGAATTACATATAAGGTGAGAACAGCCAGAACAGGGCGTCGAGCAGGCGCGTGGTGAGCTTGCGGTTGTCGACTTGTTCCAGCGTTATCCGCCGGGAGCGCTTGCGGATTTCTTCGAAGGAAGCCTCCACACCGGCGCCGAATTCCTTGTCGTAAATTTCCACCGCCAGCTCGAAGTTGAGCCGCAGGCTGCGCGGATCGAGGTTGGCGCTGCCGATTTGCAGGTAGTGCCCGTCGACGATAAACACTTTGGCATGTGAGAACGGCGCCGGCTGATAATAGACGTTGACGTTGTGTTGCAGCACTTCCCAAAGCATGTTGCGCGTGGCCCGGTGCAGGTAAAACAGGTTGTTCCGGGCGGGCAGAATGATGTTCACGTCGACGCCCCGCAGCGCCGCGGCCTGCAGGGCGCCGGTGAGTTCGCGGGGCGGCAGGAAGTAAGGTGTCATAATCGAGACCCGCCGGCGCGCGGCCGAGACGGCGCCGATCAGCGTGATCATGATTTTGTTAACGTTGAAGTTGGGCCCGTCGGCGATGGTGCGGCACACGGCGCGCCCGGAGGCGGGGACCGGGACAAACGCCCGGCCGATGGCCTCTCCGGTGGTGAATTGCCAGTCATGGCGGAAAATCTCTTCGAGTTGCCGGACTATCGGTCCGGTCAGTTGAAAGTGCAGATCGGCAACCGGATGTTTGACGACGCTGTTTTCCACCAGGTGATGGTCGCCGATATTCATGCCGCCGGTAAACGCAATTTGGCTGTCGATCATCAGGATTTTGCGGTGGTTGCGCAGGTTGAGATAAAGAGAGGGCGGCAACAGGGTCAGCGGCAGAAAGCGCCGGACGGTAATGTGCAATTTTTTCAACTGCCCGCTGGCCCGGGGATACGAATAAAAATCCCCGAAGCCGTCAATCAGCACCTTGACGTCCACACCCCGCTCCCGGGCCCGGCGCAGCGCGGCCATGAAGGCTTTGCCGGTTTGGTCGGTTTTAAATATATAGGTTGAAAGATGAACCGAGGTTTGCGCCTGGTTAATGGCATCCAGCATGGCGGGATAGGCTTGTTCGCCGTTGCGCAAAATGTAAATACTGTTCCCGGTGAGCAGTGGTCTGCCGGTGATCGCGTTGGCAATGGAGGCCAGCTCCGAATACTCCAGCGGCAGATTTTTCGAATCGCCGTCCGGTTCGTCGCCGCCGGTTTCCGGAAGGTCGGGCGTATCCATTAATTGCCGTGCACGGGCGCGCACCCGGTTGATGCCGAAAAAAAAGTAGAGCAGGGGGCCGGCGATCGGAAAAAGAATACAGGTGGCGATCCAGCCCAGTGCCGAGCGTGGATCGCGCTTATAAAGGAGTGCGTGACCGATCGCCAGGACGGCGACGGTGATATGCGCGATCAGAAACAGGATTTGGAAATAGTATGACAGCCTGGCGTCTCCGTATCGGGCCCCGTGTGCGCCACGGTCCAACCCGCTGCGACTTGATGGGAGTTCACCTTAACTATAAAAAAACCGGCCGTAAAAATCAGGCTATGTATACGGTCTTGATGTTCACGAATTCCTTGATGCCGTAATGGGAAAGTTCGCGGCCGTAGCCGCTGTCCTTGATGCCGCCGAAAGGCAGGCGCGGATCCGATCGGACCAGGTCGTTGACGAAACAGCAGCCCGCTTCGAGTTTTGCGGCGAGACGCGCGGCTTTGTCGAGGTCCCGGGTGAAAATCGCCGCGCCCAGCCCGTAGTCGGTGTCGTTGGCGAGGCGCACGGCGTCCTCTTCGTCACGGGCGGGGATAATCGAGGCGACCGGCCCGAAGAGTTCTTCACTGTAAGCGGGCGAGCCGGGTTTAACGCCGCTCAGCACCGTGGCCGGATAAAAAGCCCCTTTGCCTTCCGGTATTTTGCCGCCGAGCAGGCAATGCGCGCCTTTATCAATGCTTAGCTGCACCTGCTTGTGCAACGCATCGCGCAAACCGTGCCGCGCCATGGGACCCAGCCGGGTGTACTCGAGCATCGGGTCGCCCGGCTTGTATTGGTCCATCAATTCGACGACCATCCCTTCGAAATCAGCCTGTATGCGCCGGTCGACGATAAAACGCTTGGCGGCGATGCAGCTTTGGCCGCTGTTGATCATGCGGCTGCTGACACAGATATTGGCGGCATGCTCCAGATCGGCGTCGTGGAGCACGAGATAGGGGTCGCTGCCGCCCAGTTCCAATACGGTTTTTTTCAGCACTTCACCCGCGGCCGCGCTGACGGTTCTCCCGGCATGGGTGCTGCCGGTCAATGTCACCGCCTTGATTTTCTTGTGTTGAATGACCTGCTGCATGCGGTCCGAACCGGCGAGAATCACCCGGAAAATATCCTCGGGAGCGCCGGCCTTTTTGAAAACTTCTTCGATTGCCAGCGCACAGCCGCTGACGTTGCTGGCGTGTTTCAGAATACAGGTGTTACCGGCCGCCAGCGCGGCCGCGGCGAATCTGAATACCTGCCAGAAAGGAAAATTCCAGGGCATAATCGCCAGTATCACGCCCAGCGGCTGAAAAATGACATAACTGTCGCGGGCTTCGGATTTTATTCTTTCGGGCTCAAGAAAACCTTCGGCCGAGCCGGCATAGTACTCGCACACCCAGGCGCACTTTTCAATTTCCTTGCGGGACTCGGTGATGGGTTTGCCCATTTCCAGACTGATGAGTTCGGACAGAAGGTTAATGTCGTTTCGCAGGATGCCGGCTATGCGGTTGAGAAAGATGCCCCGTTCCCGAACGGAGATTTCGTGCCACTGCGGGAAGGCGTTGTCGGCGGCTTCGATGGTTGTCTCTATCTCCGCATCCGAAAACGACTTGTATGTCTTGATCAATTCATTGGTGGTGGGATTGATTGAATCCAGCATTGCAGGCGTCCTCGAGATCGATCGTTTTGTAACCCCGGCTTCCTTTAATGAAATGTATATTGTGCAGTTTGCATGCCAGTTGATCGGCAAACATGTCATGGATAATACGCTTTAACCGGTGTGTTATCCACCTTGACGGGGAGAGGCTTGGAAGAAAATGTAGCGGTCCCAAGGACGTTTCCCTGCCGTATTTTAGGGATTGAAATGAGTGTGGCGGTGCGGATTCGGACGGAAGGGGCGCGTGTTTATTTACAAAACCTTCATGTTTCAGGCAAAGCTTTGATATGTCCACGCAGGTAAAGCTTTCATACGGCATTTCCGTTTTTATAATTTTAGTCGTGCAGACTCAGGGTTGACCCGGCTCACCTTCATTATCAACCGCCGCTTTTTCGTGGGGCGAGCCCCGGAATAGGATGGTATTCAGGAAGGTTTGAGGACTCCGCTGGTAATCACTGCCTTGGGGTGGGCCTGTCGCACAACCTGTTCGATCCGCGCTTGCTGTTCGGGTGTCGAGTCGACCAGCAGCAGGATTTCCCCATCGTCTATGGCTTTCGTGAACGTATCAAGATCGGTATTGGGTACGCTGATGCCGACCAGGGACGCGCCCCACGAACCCGCCACCGCCCCGGCCATGGTCAGGCCCAGGATAACGCCGCCGATCGCCAGCGGAGTGAGGGGTGCAATGGCCGCTACCGCCAGCCCGGCGAACAGGCCGGCGACGCCACCGACGGTAGCCCCACGTCTCAGAGCGTTCATAATGTCGGAAGTGTCTGTGATGTCGGCTTCGGGAATATCTTTGGTGAGCGGATACTTGTCCTCCTTGGCGACAGCGTGTATCTGCTTGTCATCGATGCCGCTGGAGCGCAGCTTGTCGGTTATTTTTTTTGCGGCATCCTCATTGGGAACCAGAAAATACAAGCGTTTTTTCATTGTTCGTTTCTTTCTTCCACAAGAGTTCGAGTTTACATAAAGACTTCATGGACGCCCCATGAAGTGGATGCAACTGCCCGGCGGGGCATAGCAAGGCCCCGCCCTGGACTTAATGCCTATAGCCGCCGGCTGCCGGAAAATCGGGGTATATGTTCTCAGGTTCCTGGGCGGCGCACTCGAGGCACTTTGTGGCTTCGGGGACGGCCATCAAACGCGCGATGGGAATGGGATTCCCGCAACGGGTGCAGTTGCCGAAATTTTCTTCCTCGATTTTCAACAACGTTCGTTGCAGCGCCACCAGTTTCTTGGTGGCCGTTTGCAGCGCGTACTCGTTGACCTCTCTGTCGTTCAGTTCGATGTCCGGATGATCGTTGCGGTTCGGTTTCCGGGAGAGCCGCTCGTCTCTGACTTGCAGCTCGCTGACATGCTTTGAAAG
>DASVCP010000031.1:0-2010 GCA_036381555.1 Gammaproteobacteria bacterium | reverse complement strand
CAAGGCTGGCAGGCTAAATAGCCATTCACTCCGCACTGCGCGAGTTATTTGCCGCAAGCGGAATGGAATCCGGGCCGCGGCACTTAAAAAAGTAAGGTTCATTTTAATATCTTTCACATCGCAGCCAACTGGGCTACGATGGGCAAAATCCCCGTGATCTTGCCCCGGCGTCAACTGTTTTGAATCTTGTAAAAAAGCGATGACCAAGAAATCCAATGTATTGCAGTTCCTCGATGTCGCCCGGCAGGATCCGCCAAAAACGCCGGCCGAAATCAGGGTGCGCAAGTTCAGCGAAATCTACGGTCAGTACGACCCCGGAACAGCCGCCCAACAAGCTGATCGCTGCCTGGCTTGCGGAAACCCTTATTGCGAGTGGAAATGCCCGGTTCATAACTATATTCCGAACTGGCTCAAGCTGATTGCGGAAGGCAATCTGTTTGAAGCGGCGGAAATGTCGCATAAAACCAACACGCTCCCTGAAATCTGCGGACGCGTCTGTCCCCAGGACCGGCTTTGCGAAGGCGCCTGCACACTCAATGACGGTTTTGGAGCCGTCACCATCGGCTCCATTGAAAAGTACATCACCGACGAAGCCTTCAAACAGGGATGGCGGCCGGATATGTCAGGCGTCGTTGCCACCGGCAGACGGGTGGCCATTATTGGCGCGGGACCGGCCGGGCTCGGTTGTGCGGATATCCTGGTTCGCAACGGCGTGTCACCCGTTGTCTTTGACCGTCACGAAGAAATCGGCGGCCTGCTGACCTTTGGCATCCCGCCATTCAAACTAGAAAAAGAAGTGGTGCAAACCCGGCGCAAAATCATGGAGGAAATGGGCGTCGAATTCCGGCTTAAAACGGAAATCGGCAAAGATATCGCCTTTGAACAGTTGCTGGATGAGTATGACGCCGTGTTTCTGGGCATGGGCACCTATACCTATATGAAAGGCGGGTTCCCGGGCGAAAATTTGCCTGGCGTGTACGAGGCGCTGCCGTATTTGATCTCGAACATCCGCCGCGTGATGGGTTTGGAAACCAACGCCAAAGAGTTTATCGATATGAAAAGCAAGCGCGTGGTGGTGCTAGGCGGTGGCGATACCGCCATGGACTGCAACCGGACCTCGGTCTGGCAACGCGCCCAAAGTGTTACCTGCATCTATCGCCGCGACGAGGAAAATATGCCGGGCTCACGTCGCGAAGTTCATAACGCCAAGGAGGAAAAAGTCCGTTTCCTCTGGAATCGCCAGCCGGTTGAGATCGTGGGGGAAACCCAGGTTGAGGGTGTCAAAGTTGTCGCGACCCAACTCGGCAAACCGGATGCCCGGGGCCGGCGCAGCCCGGAACCGATTCCCGGCTCGGAGGAAATTGTCCCGGCCGACCGTGTTATCATCGCCTTCGGCTTCCGTCCCAGCCCCGCGCCCTGGTTCAAGGATTTTAATATCGCCACTGACAGCAGCGGCCGCGTGATCGCGCCGAGCGCCGGCAAATACAAATTCCAAACCGCCAACCCGAAAGTGTTCGCCGGCGGCGACATGGTTCGCGGCTCCGACCTGGTGGTCACCGCCGTCTTCGAAGGCCGCGAAGCCGCCGAAGGTATCCTGGATTACTTAGGCGTTTAAAAACTCACTTAACCACGGAGGACACGGAGCTCACGGAGAAATGAAATCAAGAACTTAATAAAGTCATCATGCAAAGAGAAGAACCAGTAACATCTGAAATGTTTAACCGCAAAAATTATAAGAACAAAGATTTTAAAATTTTTTATTCTTTTATCTCCGTGCTTCTCCGTGCGCTCCGTGGTTAGATAAAAATATGAATCAATTAAAAAACGATCGGTTGATTCGGGCGTTGCTGCGGCAGCCGGTGGACCGGACGCCGGTATGGATCATGCGGCAGGCGGGGCGTTATCTGCCGGAGTACCGGGAGGTGCGCGCCAAGGCCGGCGATTTCATGACGTTGTGCGGCACGCCGGAGCTCGCCTGCGAGGTGACGCTGCAACCGTTGCGGCGCTTCC
>DASVCP010000030.1:0-3465 GCA_036381555.1 Gammaproteobacteria bacterium | reverse complement strand
TCAATCAGCTTGTGCCGGGCGAAGTAGGCGGGGTTCATGGCGATTTCATGCGTCCTTTTGCCCCGGCTGTTTGCCCATCGTTCCGCGGAAAAATAGCCCATCGTGTTCTTTTCTCTTTGAACGGTCAGGAGGCACTTGGGTAATTTGTCTTCAAACAGCGACTGATTGAAATGGTCGAACGCGCGGTTCAGCAGCCCGTAAAACTCGTCGGTCGGGGAGGGAATATAAGCGGCTGGGCGGGCCTTCATGAGCGGGAATTGTATCGTACGATACAATTTTTAATCAAACGGAAACCTTAATATATAAGGCATGGCTAGCCGGGGATCGGAGAGCCTAAGACTCAGCTCTCCAACACGAACACATATTTTTCCACCAGTCCTCTCGCCGGCACCGGTTTGCCGTCAATCTGGCGGGGATTGAATATGGAGTTTTTTATCGCTTTCAGGACATGGCGATTGAATATGGTCGAGGGTTCGGCGGACAGGATTTCCGCTTCGATCACTTTTCCACGTTCATCGATGCTGTATTCAACGATGACTTCGCCTTCTATTCCCCGCCGGAGCGCCCGGGAGGGATAATCAGGGATCACCATATCAACAGGTACGGGGCTAATCACTATGCTCTCGGCTTCGGCGGCCGTGTTGTCGTTCCCGGGGATACCGGCAAGCGGCTGGGATACCTTGTGCAGTGCTGTGCTGATGTCCTTTTCCGAACTTTCGTTGCCGCTTTCCGGCGCGGCCCCGGCTTGTTCTGCATTACGCGCCGTGATGTTTTCGCCGCTGGCTGCGGCATATGGGTCTTTCATTGCCACGGAAACTGTCTCCGGCGGAAATCGGCCTGCTTCCACAATCTCTTTCAATTCATCGAGCCTGTCCTCCGGCTCGTCAGGAATAGGGGTCTTCTCATGATGCTCTTTACCAAGCATGACCCCCTTGGGCAGCAAGGTGACCGGAATGGGGGGTGCCGGCGCCGCTTCTTCGAAAGGAAAAGTGAAACGCCCCAGTTTTTCCTTGAATATGACGGGACCGGGCGGTTGAATAGCGCGTTCCACGAGAGTGGCTCTGACACTCGCCAGGGGGAGCAATATACATGCGAACACCGACAGGCAAGTCGCAATTTGCATCTTTGTTACCGGTGTGCGGCAATGCTGCAGGTTCAAAATTGTCAGCACTCTGTCACTTAACGGACCATGCTTGTCGTTGGCGGCCATGGCAAGCGCGGGAAAACCCAAACGCCGGCGCCGAACGGCCTGTTCAGCCACATCAACCAGGCATTCCGCATAATCAATATTGGACACACCGGCATTTATCGCCAGATCGTCACAGGCGGTTTCGGCGTGACTGAATATTTTATTGATCGTGATCCGGCAAAGCGGATTCACCCAATAGAGGGCATGGATGCACCGCGCCATTTGCTGTACAAGCCAGTCATAGCGTTTAATGTGAGCCAGCTCGTGCAATAGCGTGCTGTCGATCAAGTGGTCGGGCCATTCCAAGGCACAGCGCGGCAAAAGGATAACCGGGCGAAATACACCCCAGGTTGAAGGGGACGCGTTGATGTCGGAGTGGAGAAGTCGGATACGGCGACCTACACCGAAGTGAAGCCGATGTTTTTCGAGAGTGTCGAGCCAGCTTTGCTGTTGTACCGGCTGACATATTTTGATCAGGGAGAAGAGCTTTAAATTGTCCAGCAGCACCCTGGTCAGAATAATCGCGAAACCAAGAAAATATACCGCCAGGCAGAAGAGGTAGAACAGACCGGGCGTCAGCGGATTTTCTTCGTGAGCCGCCGGAACCGGAATGTTGTCAGCGGCCGTAACACTCCCGGCAACGGTATTCTGCATAGATGATGTTTCTATGATGATATCAAATGACGGACCCAGCCGGGAGGTCAGCGGCAGCAGGGCAACGGCGAAGACGGACAAGGTCGCCGCAAAGTGGCGCATGGCAGCCGGGCCTTTCATGAATTGCACTATGAGTAGACAAAAGAGCAGAAAGATGAAAGCTCTGCCATTCAGCGATAACAGGTAAAGCAGGATATCCGCCGCGGCTCCGTTGATCAGAGGAGCCGGGTCTCCGACAAGGTTCGACAAGCTGTCCAGTTTCAAGTGGTGCATCATCAAGCTCCACATTGCCCGTTTACATGTTGTTACCGGTCGCCGCAAAACTCACAAGCGTTTCATCTCCAGTGTCGCCCAGTGACACCCGCGTCTATTTCTTCTTGGCTTTTTCGATAATCTCGCTTAACTCGTTAAGTTCATCCAGGGATATCTGTTCAGACTTCATCCCCAGCAGCGCACTCACCGTGGCGGCGGTGGAACCGCCGAAGAACGTGTTCACCAAACGATCGATGGCGCTCTTTTGGGCGACCTCCTGCTTTATCGCCGCGGAGTAGACATAGCGGAAATTTTCTTCCTTCTGGCTGACGTAACCCTTGTTAACCATGGTGGCCAGCATGGCCCGTACGGCGGAGTTGCTGGGCGGGTCCGGCAGCCGTTCGCGGATCTCCTCGGCGGTGGCGGCACGGTGCCGGAACAGGATATCCATGATTTGCCGCTGGCGGCGGCTCATGTGGGTCATCGGGTTTTGCATAAGTCGAGTCAGCCTCGCTGATTCTATTTTTTTAGCTCATTGTTATTTTTATAGCATTTATTTTAGATTTGTCCAGTTTGATAAACATAATTTAATGATTAATAAAAACAATAAATTAATGAGCCTTTCTCGAATCAACCTTCGATAAGCGCGTATAAATCTTGTCGGGTTACGCTTGACTTTATCCGTGCAACTGCTAATTATTGATCATGATGCTAAAAAAATAGCAGATAGCTAATAAAATAGCGATACGTTAATTAAACTGCGGTCAGCGCCTGAAAACGGCGCCGGGCCGGAAGAAATCGAGAGGATAACGCTATGCGGGTGACCAAAGACGTTCTGACAAAAAGCCTTCCGTTGATTGTTTTCATTTTCCTGATGCTTGCGTCGGCTTATTTCGATTCGGCCGCCGTTGCGCAAACTTCAGCCGCCGCAAGACCGGCAACCCTGGCGCAGATCAAGCGGGTGGAATTGGAAAAGCTTGAGCGGGGGAAACGGGTGCAACTGCAAATCGAGGAAATCGACGACCGGCGAATCGAACTGGTCAATGAGTATCGCTCGCAGCTCAAGCATAACGCCGGCCTGGAGCAGTATAACAACCTGTTACGGCAGACGATCGAATCGCAGCGGGAACATGTCGCCTCGCTGCAACAGCAGATAGACAGTGTCAGGAATCTCGATCGCGAGATTGTGCCGTTGATGGTGAACATGCTGGACGCGCTGGAAAATTTCGTTGCACTGGACGTTCCGTTCCTGTCGGAAGAGCGGGCTGAAAGAATCGCCGGGTTAAGGGAGCTTTTGCGGGACGGAAACTTCACCAATTCCGAAAAGTACCGCCGCATCCTGGAAGCCTACCAAATCGAAAACGACTATG
>DASVCP010000029.1:0-7615 GCA_036381555.1 Gammaproteobacteria bacterium | reverse complement strand
TGCTGCGGGTTGTGTTGAAATAAACGATTTAAGGAAGAGAGCTTATTCTATGTTTTTTTAACCACGGAGCGCACGGAGATCACGGAGGGTAAAACAAAAAACTGAAGGAACCGCGAATGGACGCGAATTAACGCGAACAATTACAAAAACATTTAGCGTCATTCGCGGTTAATAGTTTTCATTCGGTGTTCTCTCTGCGCTTCGTGTTCACCGTAATTTATTCCCTTTCTGTTTCGGTATTTCTGTATTGCAAAGAAGATTCGGGAAATCAAATTTTTTGTTTTTACTTATTTTTTTCTCTGTGTGCTCCGTGCTCTCCGTGGTTAAATACATAAAAAAAGGCTCTCATCCTTATTACCAATAATCCTTTAATACAAAACCAATTCGCGCAAAACCGCGGTGGCGTAGCTCCCGGCGGGGAGCGTGAAGTTCAATATCAGGCTGTCGTCTTCGAACTGCCATTGCAGTTCCCCGGGGATCACGCGCAATGCGCGGCGTTCAGGTTTCAGGCCGGCGGCTTCCAGACCGGCGATGAATTCCGGATGCCGGGCAAACACCGTCGTTTCCAGTTCCAACACTTCATCCTCCACCATCGACTGTCCTTTGCCGAATAACGGACCGGTGATGTGAACATCACCCGCGTGCAGGCGTGCCATCAATTCATCTATCGACTCATCTTTGGTTTTAAACACGCTGTGACTGCCGTCGAGCATCATCACGTCGCCCGCTGTCGGTCTTAACCATGTGTCCGCTTCGATCCGCCGGCTCAACACTTCGTTGAACAGAAACGATCGTGCCGCCGACAGGTAGATGCCTTGCAGCGAGCGGCGCGGGCGGCTGTCACCCCTGAACATGGCCAGCGCCTTGTCGAGGTTGCCGCCGTCACGGCCGAACCGTTGTTCGCCGAAGTAATTGGGCACGCCGGAAACCGCGATGGTCTGCAGCCGGGTTTCGGTTCCGGCGGTATCGCCGTTCAGCTCGCGCACCACGATGCGAAAACGATTGCCTTCCAAGCCCCCGGTGCGCAGCTTGCGGTGATGGCGGGTCTGCTCCAGGATCGCAATCCCGTCAACGTGTAAGCCCGACAGATCGGGATCGTCGCGGCCGGGCAGATGCGCGCTGAACCATTGACGTGTCAACGCATGCCGGTCTTTCAGACCCGCATAGCCGACATGCCGTGCCTGCACACCCAGGTATCGGGCCAGTTGTTCGGCCACCCAGCCGGTGTTCTGGTTGCGCTTTTCAACCAGCAGCCACAGATGCTCGCCCATGCCCGACAGTTCATAACCCAGTTGTTCGGTGACTTCGAAATCGTCGGGCTGACGGCGGATTACTCCTTTCGTCGCAGGCGTACCGCAGTCGAAGGCCCATTGTGGAGCCCGCAAACAAGTGTTCATGTTTTTTTATTCTTATTTTTGAATTGGGTTTTATTCCGGGGTAGAGCCGGTTTTTTTCCCGACGTCTTTTTCGAAAGATTTACCGGTGTTTTACCGGTTGTTTCCCGCCGTGTTTGAACCCGCTTCTTTCCACCCGCACCGGTCCACACGGTTTCAGTCTCCGGTTGCGTTTCAAACCGCAGCCCCACCTTTTCATACAGGTTTTTCAACTCGCCGTCCGTTAACAACTGATGACGCCCTTTGGCCAGTCGCGGCGGCACCCTGATGCCCGCGTAAGCGATGCGGATCAAGCGGCTGACCTGCACGCCCTGGGATTCCCATAGCCGCCTGACTTCGCGGTTGCGCCCTTCCCTGAGCGACACGTGATACCAGTGATTGACGCCGCTGCCGCCGGCGTCCTCGACGGCGTCGAAGCGGGCCTCGCCGTCCTCCAGCATTACGCCCCGCCGCAAATGCCGCAGCATCTCTTCGCTGACCGCGCCGCGCACGCGCACGGCGTAAACACGCTCGATTTCATACGAAGGGTGCATCAGGCGATTGGCCAGTTCGCCGTCGGTGGTGAACAGTAGCAGGCCGGCGGTGTTGAAATCCAGCCGGCCGACCCCGATCCAGCGCGCGCCCTTGACCGGCGGCAGCCTGGCGAAAACGGTGGCGCGGCCTTCCGGATCGTTGCGGGTGACCACTTCGCCTTCGGGTTTGTGATAAAGCAGCACCTGATGCGGTGCCGACTGAGTTTTTTGACGGATTTCCCGGCCGTCCACCGCGATGCGATCGGTCGGCGAGACTTTCATGCCCAGCTCGGCCGGCTTGCCGTTGACGGTCACGCGACCTTCTTCGATCATGCGCTCGCTCATTCGGCGGGACGCAATCCCCTGCTCGGCCATAATTTTTTGCAAACGTTCCAGCATAGCGCGACAATAGCGACTCGCGGAAAGGGAATCAATGTATGACTTCGATTCTGTCGATAAATACATGGCGCCGCGACCGGCGGCTCTGGTTGTGTACAATCGCGCTCTGCCTGGGCGTGTATGGGTGCGCGTCGACCTACTCCGCGCGGGGAGGTTACGAACACCTGCGCCCGACGGTCGTTTCGACCGCCTTGAGTATGCAAGGCAAACCTTACCGTTACGGCGGCACCACGCCCGCCGGCTTCGACTGCAGCGGCCTGATGCATTACACCTTCCGCCAGGCCGGCCTCAGCATTCCCCGCAACAGCTACGACCAGTACAAGGCCAGTTCGCCCGTTTACATCAACCGCCTCAAGCCGGGGGATCTGCTGTTCTTCCGAACCCTGGGCGGCACGTTCGTCTCGCACGTCGGCATGTACATCGGCGACAACCGCTTTGTGCATGCGCCCGGCAACGGCCGGCGGGTGAGCATCGACAACCTGGATACGGAATACTGGCAAAAACGGCTGGTGGGGGCCGGGAGTTTGCTAAACTAAAATTTAACCACGGGCGACTGCATGGAGGCAGGAGGTAGAGCAACGCATGGAGCAGTTGCCGAGGACACGGGGCACACAGAGGAGAAAGATAAAAAAATTGCCTCTTATAAACATCGCTCAAATCCCGAGGAAGATCAGTAATAAGGTTTAACCGGTTTCCGCGCGTTCAGATAAATTAAGACAACGCCAAACCGGAAAGCAACTCCTGCAACCCGATAAGCGCAATCAACACATCCGCGCCGGAATAAAACCGTCGCACGTGAGTTGCAAGCGCTGCCGGAGTCGCTTGGCAAGAAAAAACGGATTGCGGTGATCGACACAACCGGCCGATTAGCCGGCCTTCGCCTGCGGGGGCTGACTGGCCAACAGGTTCATCAATTCGGCGTGGTCGACCGGCTTGACCAGGTGACTGTCAAATCCCGCCTCGGCGGACTTGCGGCGGTCCTCCTTCTGCCCCCAACCCGTCAACGCGATGATGAGTACGTTCTTCGCCCATCGATACTCACGAATACGCCGGCAGACATCGAAGCCGTTCAACTTGGGCAGACCGATGTCCAGCAGGATCACGTCGGGGCAGTACCTCGTCGCCGCGTCGAGCGCCTCCTCGCCGTCGTATGCTACGAATGTTTCATTTCCGGTCAAACTTAACAGCGCGGTCAGGCTCTCGGCGCTATCCCGGTTATCATCGACGACCAGGATGCGGCGCTTGCCACTCGGCCTGATGACGTCTTGCGGCTCCTCCGGCGGCCATGCCTGCCCGGCGACCGGCAGACGAATAACCAACTCGCTCCCCTTACCGAGTCCCTCGCTGCGGGCTTCGATGCTGCCGCCGTGGAGTTCCACCAACCGCCTGGCCAGCGTCAGGCCGATGCCCAGACCGCCCTGTGACCGTTCCAATGACTGATCGACCTGTGAAAACATATCGAAGATGCTTTCGAGTTTGTCGGGCGGAATGCCGATGCCGTTGTCCTTCACGGTTATCACCACGTCACTGTCACGCCGTTCCGCGGCCAGACGAATCCGGCAACGCTCCCCGCCGAACTTGAACGCGTTGTTGAGCAGGTTACTTATCACTTGCAACAGCCGGATCGGGTCCGCGTCCAGATAAATCGGCTCCGGCGGCAACGACACTGTGACTTCTTCGCCGGCAATGTTGGCCATCGGGCGACAGGTTTCGACGGCCTGATGGATAATCGATGCCAGCTCGACCCGCTCGGGGCGAAGATCCAGTTTCCCCCGGCTGATGCGGCTTACGTCAAGCAAGTCATCTATGAGCCGCACCAACTGGGTCATCTGCCGCTCAATCATCTCAGTGGACCGGTCGAATGTCGCGCGGTCGTTGTAGGCAAGCTTCAGCACCATGATGGCGTTGTGAATCGGGGCAAGTGGGTTGCGCAGCTCGTGAGCCAGTGTCGCCAGAAACTCGTCCTTGCGCCGGTCCGCCTCGCGCTCGTACTGCTCGCGGCGGCGGAACGCCTGCAGCGCGATCCACATCAATACGACGACGCCCAGCACGAGCACCGCCGCGGCCAAAGCAAGACTGGTGCCCAGATCGAACATTCCAAGTTCGTATCCCTTGCCGCGAAGCCAGATTACCAACGGAATCATGGCAAGCAGAATCGGAAGGACCGTTCGGGCCATTGTGCCGGCACTGGAACGCTCGCACAGCAACAGCATGGGCTGATGTTCGGGCACGCTGACGACCAGGCTCACGGTCAGCGCCAGCAGCATGGTCGAGGTCGGAAACGCTATCGCCGAAAACCAGGGTATCGCGTAGAAGTCGCGCGCGCCAAACAGGTAGCCCAGGAGCGAAAACATCATAAGCAACACGACCAACAAAGCCATGCCCGGGACGTATCGGCGCGGGGCGGCATTACGAAAACCGAGCAACACAAGCGACGTACCGATAAGTACAAACGAGATGGAAGCCGGCGGGCCGAAACGGCCCGGTGTCATGGTGCCCCCCCGGCCCCAACTGCGTCCGAAGAGCAACTGATGGTTAAATCCGAGATCCGCCCCCATGATGTATTGCAACAGATTGAGCAGACCCATGACGGCGACCACTCCGCCGAGTATCAGTGTGAGCCGCTTTTGTCCAAGTTGCAGAAACATTACCGCCGCGCCGGCCAGCGCAATTAAAACCGCCGTGTTCGGTTGAATCGAGATGCCCTCGTCGAACCAAACAGTAAGGCGAGGAACGTCCAACACCCAACCGCTGAAAGAAATTGCGCCCGCGAGCAGCGCGTACAGGCCCAGCGCCATGGGCAGTCTTCGCTGCCGACGCAAACGAGTTTCTGTTAACTTGGTTTGCATGTCATCGCCTCGTCGAACAGGCTTGCCCGCCCGAACCGCTGAGGTCCAACGTCTGTTTAACGGTTCGGGCGCATATAACACCGAGCCCGACTGAAGCCATGATTTGCAGCCTTCACCCTTTCCATATATTTCTGATCTCAATAACCGGTACAGATTGCGATTGAAAACAAGCCTCGATTATGCGTGAATCAGCGTATAGAAATCGAGAGCTCTTCCATGATTACTGCATCAGTAACCACAAAAACATTGTCGCTATCTCCGATATACGGGAATGACTCTGACAAGCTTCATTGCAATATTACTTCACTGGTGCAAATCACCCGCACTGAACTTTATATCCAGTAAACCCAAACTAAATGTAATAATGGCGAAAATAAACCAACCAGGCTCGAAACGCGAAAAACCTATTTACTATTGCGATAAGATTAATATTTCCTTACTGCCCGCTTTTTTACGCAGACTGGCAAGACCATGCCTCCAACAGAGGGCTGCGGGTTTCACGATGAATTTCACGATTCCATAGAAATATGGCAAGCGCGGCCGCGCAGGCGGTGACTCCCGCGCCGATAACGCCCAAGCCGCTCCGCGAATAAACCGCCAGCACCGTACCGGAGGCGGCAACCAGCAGCGCGACGCCGTTGCCGACCAGGTAAAACCAGACCACACGTGCGAGGACGCCTTGCTTGCGTGCTTCCTGGCCGGCCAGCATGCCGGTACGCACCTGGGGCAACCAGGGATACTCTGCCTCAAGCTTCAGCCCTTCCACGAAACAGGCTTCGAGCAGCTGGTGATAGACACGAATGTCAAGATTCCACAGTTGCGTTATGCCGACAGCGCCCGCCAGGCCAATCACCGCCAGAATGACCTCGCTGGGTAACGGCAGACCGCCCCAATTCGACAAAACATACTGGACGCCGGCAAACATCGCCAGTATCCAGGTGGACGCCAGCGCACGGTACTGATGTTGTAGCTGGTTAAAATGGCGTTCGTTGCTGCCGAGTTCCAGGGCGACTTTCCAGATGTTTTCGTTGAAATTATCCATGTCTTACCTTGACTAGCTAACGTTCTATTCGACCAATGTGAGCTTTACCGGAACACCCTTTGATTTAAGATCCTCGTAATACTGTTGATGCTTTTCACGATGCTTCTTGCCGCCCTCGTACTTCCAACCCTCGGCATAGTCCATAATCGGCGGATTAAAATCTTCACCCAACCCGCCAAGATCCCTTACGATTACACCGGGGCTACCCCCCGCATCAGCCCGGTAAACGTAATAAGCATGGCCTGCCCTTGTCTGCATGGAAAAGGTAAATTTCCACTCTTTCCACTTCGAGGTCAACCCCACCTGCTCGAAGTCACTATATAAAAGAACATTGATTACCGTTTCCCCGGGCAGGATATGCATCATCTCCACCATATTGTTCGGATCGGAAAAAATATTCTTGTAAACAGTCTTTCCGTTTATTTTCTGAATAAATTTTTCAGGGTTGTATATCATTGCCACTTCGTTCTTGGGCTTCATCTCGCCCTTATACATATGAATTTCCGTGGTGGTGGTACATCCTGCCAGACATGCTATTAACAAACAAAAGAGGGCATTCTTCACAACATCAATCCTCATCAATTAATCGACAACAATGTTAAACATCACATAAACCCGAACCTTAGCAGCCTGTCGCGAAGATCAAGGCCAGCTTTGCTGGCCGGTGGCGCAGCGGCTTATTATGCGCTCCAGCCATTTATATGAAAATTAGAGGCTCAGCCTCATTGAATCATGAAATTTTAACCTAACAAAATAGCTTAACCGGGACTGTCCACTGGAACCGCTTGGTGGAGCTCACTTAAGTAATGCACGGATCTCTGCCTCTCTTGCTTTTAGTGCCGCATAGACCTGACGTGTCTCAGGGTCTTTAAAGGACCACTCATCAGTTGCAACAAGTGGAAGCATTACCCAACCGCCAGCAGCACGCTCCACAAAACGGATATCAGTTACTTGAGCTTTGGCTCCCGAAGGACTAACGAGAGTGAAAGATATCTCCTCATGATGTTTGCACCACACAGGAAGAAGCCCATTCATAAACTTTTTGGCGATTCATGGCCGCTAACGTCAAAAGCAGGTGCACGCATTTTGCGTCGCCTGCCTTTGCTTGTTATATGTCAAGCTCATTCGTGCCATCTTCATAAGCTTTATCGATCTTTGACATTACTTCTTCAGTAGTAAATATAGCCATGGCGAATGCGTAGTCATCTTCTCGCTCTAGGACCATATAGCCTGCAAAGCTCTCAAATTCAATTCGCTGTTTTTCGCCAGGCACAGTGGATTTTTTAAATGAATCTATACTAAAACTGCTCGGTGGTGATTATAAACCACTTTTTAAACATCCCTCCACTCCAAAATTTCCGTCTTTGGACTTTCGCGTATCGTGAAAGGCTGCCACGACACATTAGACGCGGATCTTTA
>DASVCP010000028.1:0-7532 GCA_036381555.1 Gammaproteobacteria bacterium | reverse complement strand
GCAATCAACCATGCCGCAACCGCGCTCCTCATTAACAGAAAGTGGCCGGGCATACCTATTATGCCCGTGCTGCTGGCAGTTCAGCTAGTCGAGTTTCTTTGGGTAGTGTTGAATCTGGTCAACATAGAGCTCACCACAACTGAACCAAAGGTAAGGGCGCTCAACGATATTCACTTGGCTTACATGCCGTACTCCCATTCCATAGCCGCGACAGCAGTGCTGGCCTTTGCGGTTTGGCTAGTCGTCGCAAAAATCTTTAATAAACCTGCTTGGGGATTTGCCCTCGCGGTCGCAGTTTCATCCCACATCGTTCTCGATCTGGCCACTCACGTTCGTGACATTGCATTCGCTCCAGGCATCGAATCACCGAAGCTGGGGTCCGGCCTTTATGCCGTACCATTACTCGCTTTCGCTTTTGAAGCGATTTACGGTATCTGGTGCTGGTGGGTTTTTCGCGGATCCAAGGCTCTACTGATTGCAATCGTCGTACTCAATGTGACTGCACTTTCCTTTTACTCTTCACCTATCCCAGGCCCCGAGCATCTGCTTGCTGGGCATCCGAAAATCTTCGCCGCCGCTATCGGGGTGCATATCCTTATCGGGTTAGCAGCCGTTGGCTTCTTCGCGCGTTCGCATTGGCGTTAAAGATGCCTGCCGAGGCACCCATGTTCTACAAACCAGAGAAGGTTTTAGAAAAGCCGGGTGATCTAGAAACATTGCACTAAGTTAGAAAATTGAAGGTCTTTTAAAACATGACATCAACCCGCATATTCATTGAGCTGAGCGCGCCGCGTAAGAAAGTTTATCGGACGCTGATTGATCCGGAGGCGATCCCGAAATGGCGTGTGCCTGAAGGCATGACCTGCCGGGTGCATGAGTTCGACGCCAGGGAAGGGGGCCGATTTCGGGTTTCGCTCACGTACGATGCGCCGACCGGAGCGGGAAAAACGACAGCTCATACGGACACTTATTACGGCTACTTCGCAAGGCTCGTCCCGAACGAACTGATTGTCGAGGTGATCGAGTTCGAGACCGCCGATCCGGCGATGCAGGGGGTAATGACGATTACTACCATGCTGACCGATATCGACGGCCGCACCGGGTTGAGCGCCGAGCACGCCAACCTCCCGCCCGGCCTGCCACCCGCCGACAACGAGACGGGTTGGCTCATGGCGCTGGAAAAGCTGAAGGCGTTGGTTGAGGGTTAAGGAAGAGAGCCTAATTTATATTTTTATTAACCACGGATGACCGCCCGCACGAGGTACGGATCGTATTGTAGAGAAGTACTGATAATGCACGACTACAGGGATGGAGAAGGTAGAACGATGCAGGAGCTAAAGTCGAGGAGTATTTACCAGCCACGGGGAGCACGGAGGTTTAAAACAAGTAAGAAAACTTGTATGGGCACCTGCTTGACAGGATAGGATGACTGTCCTACTCTACGCTTACTTTAGGACGGCCGTCCTAAAACGAGTTAGAGCCGGGAGATTTTCTTGAGCGACAACACAACCCGCGATCAGATTGTCGAAGCCGCCGACCGGTTGTTCTACCGGCAGGGTTTCGACCATACCTCGTTCTCGGATATCGCCAATGCCGTGCGGATCTCGCGCGGCAATTTTTATTATCACTTCAAGTCCAAGGATGAAATTCTGGATGCCGTCATCGATGCGCGTCTGGATAACACCCGCAAAATGCTGGAGCAGTGGGAAGCCGAAGGGCGGGACCCCGCGGACCGCATCCGCTGCTTTATCAATATTCTGATCAGGAACCGGGCCGATATAAAGCAGTACGGTTGCCCGGTCGGAACGTTGTGCGGCGAACTTGCGAAGCTGAATCATGCCTCGCGGACCGAGGCAAACAGGCTGTTTACCCTTTTCCGGACCTGGTTAAGCAGGCAGTTCACGTTGCTGGGCCGCAAGACCGATGCTGATACATTGGCGATGCACCTGCTCGCTCGCAGCCAGGGGATCGCCACGCTGGCGAACGCCTTTCAGGATGAGAAGTTCATCCGGCAGGAAGTGAAGCAGATGAACGACTGGCTGAACGCCGTCCAATCAAGCTGACAGGAGAATACATCCGATGTTTATCGTACTGCTCAGATTTTCCGGCAACCGAAGCCAGGCCGGACAATTCATGGAAGGCCACAAGGAATGGCTCAAGCGCGGGTTTGACGACGGCGTGTTCCTGCTAGCCGGCAGTCTTCAGCCCGGCTTGGGTGGCGCCGTCGTGGCGCATAACACCTCGCGGCCGGAGCTTGAAAGCCGGGTGAACAACGACCCGTTTGTCGCGGAGAACGTCGTCAGCGCCGAAATCCTCAAGATCGCGCCGTCAAAAGCCGATGCGCGGCTGCAATTCCTGCTCGGCTGATAACCTCCCGCCTTAAACAAGAATGGCCGAACGCATGAGCGCAACGATAACCGGTCCCGACGGCAAACCCCGCTGCCGCTGGTGCGGTGCCGCTCCCGAGTTTCTCGATTATCACGATACGGAATGGGGTTTTCCGGTAAATGACGATTGCCGCTTGTTCGAAAAGCTGAGCCTGGAGGGTTTCCAGTCCGGGCTGAGCTGGCGCACCATCCTTGCCAAGCGTGAAAACTTCCGCGCCGCTTTTCATGGTTTCGATTTCCATCGGATAGCGCGCTATACTCGGCGTGATCTGGATCGGCTGCTCAAGGACGAAGGCATCGTCCGCCATCGCGGCAAGATCGAAGCGGTCATCAACAATGCGCAACGCGCTCGAGAACTGGCCGAACGGGAAGGCTCGCTGGCCGCCTTCATCTGGTGTTACGAACCCCAACGAGTGAATACCAAACCGCAGACGGTTTCGACCTCGGTGGAATCCATCGCCCTGTCCAAGGACCTGAAAAAGCAAGGCTGGAAATTCGTGGGTCCGACCACGGTATACGCCTTCATGCAGGCGATGGGGTTGATCAACGATCATGTTGAAGGCTGTGTGATCCGGGCCAACGTGGAACGTGCGTGCAAAAGCTTCAAGCGGCCGGGGCGCTAGGAAGGGGGGTGGTTCTCATTTATTTATCATGGTCTCCATGCGCAGCGCACTGACATATCCAAATCAGCAGTAGAAAAAGGTTCACGGAGATGCAAACCAAGACGACTCACGCGAAGGCGCTAAGCAAAGAACTTCTAGGATGTGTTAACCGGGCGTACTGAGAAATCTTGAAATCTATAATCGGTGCCAAAAATGAAAAAAATAATTAAGTGGGCCATCTCGGCATTCGAAACTACCAACACAGTTATCGGCATGATAATGATGTCTCTGTTGGCGGTTGTGACTGCTTCCGCGGGAATTTATCATACGTATGAGGTTAGCAGGGAAAGTGCTCCGTGGCTGTTCTGGCTGGCAACCCTTATATTGATTATTGTGGCAATGATATCGGTCAAAAAATATATCAGTAAGCAAATTTCCGGCGTAGACCTGGCTGGAAATATAATCGCAACCGGCCTTCTGGCTCATTTGTCAGTGGCCCTAATCTCGGCCTTCTTATAATGAAAATGAAACCTTTAATTTTGGCTTTCGCGATCTTCGTTAGCCTCCAGACAATGGCAACGCGGTCGTCAGTGGTTAATAAAAATTATTAGAACCTATTTCAAAATGTCGCGAGTGCCGTGTGCAGCGCACGCGGTAGACCTCGACGGAGGCAAAAAGGTCCGAAAAAGTGGAGTTTACACGGAGTAAATGAGCATTTTGAGGGCCTTTTTAACGAAGTATCCGCAAGCGCAGCAATTTTGAGATAGGTTCTAAATAAAACCTCCCATCCTTAACCGAACTAATCCCCAACAACCACTCTAAATTGTTAAAACCTGTTAGAAGAGAGGATTGGTGTACATGAATAAAACCCGGCAATACTTCATAGGCGCATTCGCTGGCACTGTCGCGTCATTGTTTCACACCGCCGTGATGCTGATGCTGCACCGGGTATTGCCGCGTGCCAGGCGTGAGCCGGTGCCACCAAAGGAGATTGCATCGGCGGTGTTCGAAAAAACCGGCAAAGGATCGGCGAAATCAGGGGAGTTGACGGTTGCCACCGTCGCCGGCCACTTCGGTTACGGCGCTGTTACCGGCGCGCTTTATGCTCCGATTGCCGAATTTACCCAGCATAAATCCATTGCCGCCGGAATTGCCTATGGTGTCGGCGTATGGACGGTAAGCTATCTCGGCTGGATACCGGCGATGCGTCTGCTCACGCCGGCGACCGAGCAGCCGGCTCAACGAAACGTCATGATGATACTGGCCCATATCGCCTGGGGCGCGTCACTTGCAATCACTTTTGAGAAGGCCAAGCGCGCGCAACGGCGTTAGTAATAGAGTGTTCGACTAATGTTTCCCCTCATCCTGACCTTCTCGACTCTTGGCAGAAAATTGCTCCTGGCATTTTCTGCATTCCCTACATCCATGTAGGTTTTCCGGACTTCGTCCCACCTCCTACATCTGACCTCAGGGAAGGAGGAAATGCCGAAAGTTTCAAGGAGCAACTTTGGCCATGTAGTCGTCCTTGAGGGAGAAGGCATTTTCCTTTTTATGCTTTTGCCTTCATTCACTCTCCACGTTTCCCGTGTTCCCCGTAGTTAATGTAAATATAAAAATCTCTCTTCCTTGTCTCCGTGATTAACAAAACACAAATAAAGCTATCACCTTAAAGATATTCTTCGATCTGTTCGAATGAGTTTCACGATATTTGGCAACTTAAAAAAAGTTTTTTGATTTGTTCTGAGTAATGGTTGTTAATGCCCGTTAATGTTTGCCGTGCAACTTTATTCGGTTAAATATGACATCTATACTTAGTACGGCCACCATCAGCCAAGCTCAATGCGTCAATACATAAAGGTGCCATATGGACTGTCTATGGAAAGTTGTCTCCGGAATTTTTGCAATCATTCTTTTTAGTCTGAACGTCAATGCGCAACCGGTAAGTGAAAAACTTACGCTCGATCCTTCCATGATTATGTTACAAAACGGCACCGGTAATCCGGGCGCGCTTTTGGATCAACAATCCGAAGCGGGCGATCCTCGCGCGGGCGCCGGCGGCGAGGTTATGACGGATTGGTCGAGCACCAACGGCGGCTCTACTTTTCCTGACCATGCGTTGATCGATTTGGGAAGTGAATATGTCATCACTGATTTCTACTGGTTTGATACCAATGGAGTCGGGAATTATATTTTTTCCTATGAGAGCAATGGGCAGTACATTGAATTCGATAGTGTAACGACAGACAGTTATAAAGTCTGGAAGTCTTCTCCCGCCGGATTCACGACTCGCTATATCCGGATTGCAAAGCATGACTTTGTGAGTATTGGCGAGATTGTTCTCTATGGGCATGAAGCGAATTTGCCGCCGATGGATAACGGCGCCGATCCGCAATTCCTGGATGCAACGGATGACGACGGTGCCAATGTTGCCGTTCAGTGGACGGCCTTCACCGACGACAACCTCACTGATCATAGAATTATCACTTATCAAGACAGCCCGGATTGCTCTCAAAACAGTACCGATCACGGGCTGACAGGATCGGCGGCCAATACGGCCGTCCTCAACGGGTTGGCTGCGGGTATTTATAATTTAAAGGTGATTGCGATTGATTCGGCCGGCCTTTCAACGGAAAGCGACTGTTCGACCGACTTTATCGAAGTTTATCGCTCAAGCGATCCGGTCAAACTGACGCTGGCCCCCGAAATGATAAGCCTTGTTTCCGGTACGGGGGACCCGGGGGCGCTGTTGGATCAACAAGCCGAAGCGGGAGATCCCCGTTCGGGAGCAGGCGGGGAAGCAATGACCGGTTGGGGAAGCACCAACGGAGGGTCGTCTTTTCCCGATGAAGCCTTGTTGGATCTTGGAGAAGAATATTATATTTCCGACTTCTACTGGTTCGATACCAACGGCGTTGGAAATTATACTTTTTCTTATGAGAGTAACGGGCAGTATATTGAGTTTGATCATGTGGAGACAAACAGTTACAAAGTTTGGAAATCATCCCCGGCGGGATTCACTACCCGCTATATAAAATTCACGAAGCACTCATTTGTGGAAATTGGAGAAATCGTTCTCTATGGCTATCCGGCTGACGGTGTTCAGGATACCCAGGCGCCTGTTATTACCTTGAATGGCAGTGCGAGCATATCGATACAAGAAGGACAAACTTATGTTGAATATGGCGCCGTCGCAAACGATAACGTCGATGGGGATCTGAGTTCGAGTATCGTTATTGTTTCGAACGTTAATGAGGCAGTGCCGGGACAATATCAGGTGACATACAATGTTTCCGACCAGGCAGGAAACGCCGCTCAGGAAGTTGTCAGAAATGTCACTGTCACACCAAGGCCCGACGGCACAGGTCAAAAGCTTGCTTTAAATTCTTCCATGCTTTCTATGCTGGTTGGCCCCGGAGATCCGGGCAACCTGGCGGATCAACAGGATGTGGCGGGAGACCCGCGCGACGGCCAGGGAGGGATAGCCGACAGCAACCCAAGCCTCACTGAAGGTGACTCGGTGCTTCTCGATCTGGGCAGGCCTTATTATGTTACCGATTTCTATTGGTTTGATAATAACGGCAGGGGAACGGTTAACTTTTACTACGGACGGGGCGAGGAATGGATTCGATTCAGCCAGGTCGAGACGGACACCTACCAGAACTGGAGAAACTCACCCGCGGGTTTTACGGCGAGATTCATCAGGATGGAAAGAGCCGCCGGGGATGGGAATATCAGTGAACTGGTGGTTTATGGATACGAAGCTGCGGACAACGAAGCGCCCGTCATGTCTCTGAACGGTAACAATCCATTGGTTGTGGCGCTTGATGATTTTTATTTTGAGCAGGGAGCCAAAGCCATCGATGCTATTGAAGGGGATTTATCCGGCAGGATCCAGGTTGCTTCCGCCGTCGATTCTTCGGTCGCCGGAGACTACCAGGTGGTCTATTCGGTTCAGGACGGCTCCGGCAATGCGACTTCTATCGAGAGAACGGTACAGGTCAGAGAGGGAGCGGAGTCCGATGTCGATTTTGATTCGCTAAGCGAAGAAGAGCAAATTGAATATGAAAGGCAGGCTTTCCTCAACGGCCAAAAACAGCCTTACCCGGGCAGGCCAAGACTCTTTGGTAGCGATGCGGAGTTGGCGGCTATAAAAGCTCCTCTCGATGCACTCGGTTGTCTGGAAGGAAAAAGCGGGGTTGGGACCGTCCAGAGCGTGAAAGATCTTTGGGATGTGGCCGTCTATGGAAATGCGACGGAGAGCTGTAAAGGGAAAAGACCGGTCTCCCTCGCCGCAAACCCTAATCTTTCTTTTTATTATGACCCGGCGGTCGTCTACGATTCTGACACGAACAGGTTTATTTCCGGGGATAAATCCTATTCGGTGCCTAATGTCAGGGATGCAGGGGTAAAAGCGCTTTATCTAATAAGGAAAGTCGCTTATTGCCATCAGCAGGGAAGAACCGATTGCGAATACACGCTGGCCGACCTTCAGAATCTGGAGCAGAAACTGGCCAGCTTTCACGTTGAGAAGCACTTCCCTGTG
>DASVCP010000027.1:0-5353 GCA_036381555.1 Gammaproteobacteria bacterium | reverse complement strand
GGGGCTGGCCGCTGGCCGGCGGGCGGGAGGCCGGTGGCAAGCTCCAGGTTGGCGGCGTAATCGCTTTCAGTGGAAAAGACGATGGCATCCTCGCCGCTGTCGGCCAGTACGTGAAACTCGGTTGAGGAATTGCCGCCGATGGCGCCGGGGTCGGCGGCCACCGGCCGGAAGTCGAGTCCCAGGCGGGAAAAAATCCGGCAATAGGTGTCATGCATACGCATGTAGGTCTCATGCAGGCTGGCTTCGTCGAGATGAAACGAATAAGCGTCTTTCATGACAAACTCGCGCGCGCGCATCACGCCAAAGCGCGGGCGGATTTCGTCACGGAACTTGAGTTGGATCTGATAGTAGTTGATCGGCAGTTGCTTGTAGCTGTTCAGCTCGCGACGGGCGTAATCTGTGATGACTTCCTCGTGCGTTGGACCGTAACAGAACTCACGGTTGTGGCGGTCATTGATGCGCAGCAGTTCTGGACCGTACTGCGACCAGCGGCCGGACTCCTGCCATAACTCGGCGGGCTGGACGGTCGGCATGGAGACTTCCAGAGCGCCGGCGCGGTTCATCTCCTCGCGGATAATGTTTTCGACCTTGTGCAGCACACGCAGCCCCACCGGCATCCACGTGTACAGTCCGGCAGCCAGACGGCGGATCAGCCCGGCGCGCAGCATCAACTGGTGACTGACAATTTCGGCGTCGGCCGGCGTTTCTTTGAGAGTGGTTATCGGAAATTGACTGGTGCGCATAATCGTATGTCGTGATTGGAAAATTAGTTATTGCACTCTTTTTGAATGCGTTCCCGGGTTTCCTGAATTCTGGCCTGGCGTTCTTCTTCGGGCACGACCCGATAGTCGTCTTCGCCGGTTTTTTCCCGAACCTGGGGATTGTTGGACAGAGTTTCCAGGTTTTTCCGCAATCGTTCGCAGTTTTCCCGGGTTTGCTTTTCACGTTCGGCGGATTGCTGGGTTTCGTTTTCCGCGTTGCTGCGCTCTTCCTGTCGCTTCTCGAACGCATCGGCCCGGCTGCGCAGGGAGTTCATGGCTTCATTCGGATCGACGGGCGGTGGCGGGGCATCTTTCAGTCGCGTAGCGGAGGTGCCTCGGGGCGGGGGAGTCTCCGAATAAACAGTCTGGCCGTTTTCATCGACCCACTTGTAGATCGCCGCTTCCGCTGAAATCGCCAGTAAGACGCAGATCAAGACAGCTAGCCTATGAGGATGGAAAAGTTTCAAGATTGAATTCATGTCGCTGTTTCCCGGTACGTGAACCCGTGCATTATAGCCGACTGGGACCGACTGGAGATTAAAACTCGCGTATACTTACCTGCCGGGCATTCCTCGTTTTGTGACGGGCTTTGCGAATGACGGGAATGGGTTTTACGCTCCATGAAGCATTGCGGTCATGATCGAATATATAAAAAACTGGTATCAACGGCATTTTTCCGACCCGCAGGTCATTATTCTGGCGCTGATCCTGATTGGACTGCTCGCTTGCGTGATCCTGCTGGGGGACATTCTGGCGCCGGTTATTGCCGCGGTCGTGCTGGCTTACGTCCTGGAAGGGCCCGTCACCCGGCTTGTCAGGTTGAAAGTGCCGCGAACGCTGGCGGTTTCCCTGGTGTTGCTGGTGTTTGTCGTTTTATGTTTCTTCGCTTTTTTTGGGATTATCCCGCTGCTGACCCGCCAGTTGACCCAGTTGGTCAGAGAGTTGCCGAACATGCTGGCGCAGGGGCAGGCATACCTGTTGCTGTTGCCGGAGCGTTATCCGACCCTGTTTTCCGAGCAGCAGATTCAAAGCCTGATGAACACCCTCCGCAATGAACTGTTGCTGATCGGACAGGAGTTCCTGTCCGTTTCCCTGACCAAAGTGGTCACCGTGTTCAGCTTTCTGGTATACGTGGTGGTGGTGCCGATCCTGGTGTTTTTCGGTCTGAAGGATAAGGCGATGATCCAGGCCTGGTTCGAGCGCTTTTTACCGAGGAAGCGGGACCTGTCGATACAGGTTTGGCGGCAGGTGAACGATAAAATCGGCAGTTATATCCGCGGCAAGATCATCGAGATAGGGATTATCTGGCTGATAACCTATGTCACTTTCGAAGTCATGGGGCTGCATTATGCAATGTTGTTAAGCTTCCTGGTGGGAATTTCCGTGATAATTCCATACGTGGGGGCGATATTGGTGACCTTCCCCGTCGCCATCATTGCCTATTTTCAATGGAGCATCGGCGTGGAATTCTGGTACCTGCTGGGCGCTTACCTGGTGATCCAGATTCTGGACGGCAATGTCCTGGTGCCGATCCTGTTTTCCGAAGTCGTCAACCTGCACCCGGTTGCGATTATTGTCAGTATTTTGTTTTTCGGCGGAATCTGGGGGGTGTGGGGCGTGTTCTTCGCCATTCCGTTGGCGACCCTGATCGATACGGTCATTAACGCCTGGCCGGATTTTAAGGAACCGGCCCGGCCGGAGCTGTTCGGGGAAAACCAGCCGGGTTAACCCGGATTTCTCACCACTCTCTGTCACCGCAATAGATGGGTGGTGGAAACGGGTTAAAGCACTTCCGAGGCATAATCCGCCAGCCGCGAACGCTCGCCGCGCTGCAGTGTGATATGGCCGCTGAATTCCCAGTGCTTAAAGCGGTCGACCACATACGTCAGGCCGGAACTGGTTTCCGTCAGGTAAGGCGTGTCGATTTGCGCCACGTTGCCCAGGCAGACGATTTTGGTGCCGGGACCGGCGCGGGTGATCAGCGTTTTCATCTGCTTGGCCGTCAGGTTCTGGGCCTCGTCAATAATCAGGAAGCGGTTGACGAAGGTGCGGCCGCGCATGAAGTTGACCGAGCGGATCTTGATTTTGCTGCGCAGCAGATCGTTGGTGGCCTCACGCTCCCAACTGCCGCCGCGATGCTCCGAACCGGTCAATACTTCCAGATTGTCCATCAGCGCGCCCATCCACGGTGTCATTTTTTCCTCTTCGGTCCCGGGTAGAAAGCCGATGTCCTCGCCGACCGGTACGGTGACGCGGGTCATGACGATTTCCCGGTAGCGGTTCATATCCAGGGTTTGCGCCAGCCCGGCCGCCAGTGTCAGCAGGGTTTTGCCGGTGCCGGCATTGCCCATCAGGGTGACAAAATCGATGTTGGGATCCATCAGGAAATTGAGGGCGAAGTTCTGCCCCATGTTGCGGGCGTTGATGCCCCAGACCGAATTTTTCGGATTCATGTACTGGGTGGCCAGCTCGATAATCGCGTCCCGGCCGTCCAGTTTGCGGACGATGGCCTGAAAGTCGCTGGCGTCGTTCAGGTGCAGGCACTGGCCCGGCAGCCAGGTCGGCGCCAGCGGGCCGGAAACCCGGTAGAAGGTGCGCCCTTCTTCCTGCCATGATTCCATGTTTTTGCCGTGAGCTTCCCAAAAATCCGCCGGCAGGGTATTCATGCCGGTGGGCAGCAGGTTGACATCGTCCAGCACCTGGTCGTTGAAATAATCCTCGGCCGGAATACCGAGCGCTCGCGCCTTGACCCGCAAATTGATGTCTTTGGTGACCAGCGTGGCCGGTTGATCCGGGCGGCTGTCCTGTAGCGCAATGACGGCGGCGAGAATACTGTTGTCCGCCTTGAAGGCGGCGAGCGTGGACGGCAGCGTGGCCGTTTGGGATTGGGTCTGGAAGTATAGCCGCCCGCTGAGGTTCGACGGCGTGTGACCGTTACCGAGCGTGGAATGTATTCTGCTCAGATCCAGGCCTTGTTCGATATCGCTGCTTTGCTGTTGAACGATCAGCTCGTCAAGAAAGCGGGTGACCTGTCGGGCGTTGCGGGCCACTTCGGACAACCCTTTCTTGCAGTTGTCCAGTTCTTCCAGCACGACCATCGGCAAGTAAAGATCATGCTCCTGGAAGCGAAACAGAGCGGTGGGGTCGTGCATGAGGACGGATGAA
Organism: Gammaproteobacteria bacterium; assembly: GCA_036381555.1. Taxonomy (GTDB): domain Bacteria; phylum Pseudomonadota; class Gammaproteobacteria; order HTCC5015; family HTCC5015; genus DASVCP01. The sequence goes on along the minus strand of DASVCP010000027.1, from coordinate 1,427 downwards.
TCCAGCACGAACATACGGCGTGACGATGGGGGCATGGTGGTTAACAGAGTGAGTTGTGTGGGCTTGAGTTAGTCGAGTTCCTTGACGGCCTGTAGTACTTCGCCGACATGATCGGCGACTTTGACCTTGCGCCACTCCCGGCGCAGCACGCCTTTCCCGTCGATGAGAAACGTGCTGCGTTCGATGCCGCGGACCTGTCTGCCGTACATGTTTTTCATTTTGACGACATCGAAAATCCCACACAGTTTTTCGTCGGGATCGGAAATCAGTTCGAAAGGAAACTCGAACTTGGCCTTGAAATTCTCATGGCTTTTGAGGCTGTCCCGGGAGACGCCGAAAATCTGCGCACCCAGCTTGGCGAATTTCTTGTAATTATCACGAAAATCCTGGCCTTCCTGAGTGCAGCCCGGCGTGTTGTCCTTGGGATAAAAGTACAAGACGGTTTTGTGGTTTTTCAAATCCTGATGGGTCACTTTTCGATCGCCGGTCGCCTCGGCGGAGAAGGCGGGTACGGCTTTACCGGGAACTGCTTGCGGCATTGATCGGGTTCTCCTGGTCAACTATGAAAAGACAGTGTACACATCAAATCGTCGCGCGCAAGCGGTAGCGACTGGTCCGAGGTTGTCAATTTCCGGCTGTATCAGTAACATGCCGCACTCCCGTCAAAGAGGTGTTTCCATGTTTCAAGGCAGTATGGTGGCGCTGGTCACCCCGATGTTTCCCGACGGCCGTCTCGACCACGACGCCTTGTCCCGGCTGATCGATTTTCATTGCCAGCAGGGTACCGACGCCATTGTGGCGATCGGCACCACCGGCGAGTCGGCGACCCTGGACTTTGAGGAGCATGCCGATTTGCTTGGATTTTTCGTGGAAAAGGTCAACGGCCGGGTGCCGTTGATCGCCGGAACGGGCGCAAATGCAACCAGCGAGGCCGTGCACCTGACGCGGCAGGCGAAGGCGGTCGGAGTGGACGCCTGTCTGCTGGTGACGCCCTATTACAACAAGCCCACGCAGGAAGGTTTGTTCCGGCATTACCAGGTGATTGCCGAGTCCGTGGATATTCCCCAGATTCTCTACAACGTACCGGGGCGGACGGCGGTGGATATGCTGCCGGAAACGGTACGACGCCTGAGCGGATTACCCAACATAGTCGGTATCAAGGAGGCCAGCGGCCAGGTGCAGCGAATACGCGATATCCTGGTGGCATGCCCCAAAGGGTTCGGCGTTTATTCCGGCGATGATGCAATCGCCATGGAATGCATGCTGGCCGGGGCGAAAGGGGTGATTTCGGTGACGGCCAACGTGGCGCCGGCCGCGATGCACGCCTTGTGCGACGCATGTCTGGCGGGCGATGCGCGGCGGGCCGCGGAAATTAACGCACCGCTGGAGAAACTGCACCGGGACTTGTTTGTCGAAGCCAATCCCAT
>DASVCP010000026.1:0-3421 GCA_036381555.1 Gammaproteobacteria bacterium | reverse complement strand
CATCGCGGCGGGGATCATCATCGCCTTTGGCGGCCTGGTCACCAGTCCCGCAGTTGCGGCAACACGTATAGAACTGGAACGCCAGGAGCGGATCGCGCCGCACGAGCAGACAGCCAGTGCGAAGCTGAACGAAACGTTGCTCGCAGTGAAAGCACAACTGCGCACGCTGGCGGGCAAACCGGACAAGGGCCCGGGCATTGCCGCAGCATCTGCACCTGACGTTGAAGTCCGCACGGCAGCGCGCGAGGCATTGAAGGACCTGCGCAAGCAACTCAAGGCCCTCGACAAGGCCGCACGTGAAGATTTCCGCGAAATCGAGCAGCACATCAAAAAGAACAATCTTTCCGACGTGATCCTGCAGCGGCACTACGACGCCGTGGCGACGTACGAGACCGAAGCCGATGCCTTGCTGGCGAGCCTCGCCGACATCGAGACGGCGGCAGCGGAGAAGGTACAGGAGAGGGCGGCAAAAGCCTTTGAGCGACTGGAGAAGCATCAGCTCAAGCCATCACACAAGCCGTTCGACCCGGACAAAATGCCTTTTGGTCGTCCGGATGACAATGTGCGCAAACCGGCGTTATCTACGGAAGAATTTTCGGCTATCGGCATTGAATCGAAACCAGAGGTTCTCGCGGCGTCGATAGCAACTGTGGCTACCGCTGGTTTCGGCGTCGATGACCCCACCAATCCCCTTTATCTTGCCGCCACACCCGATGCGCAAATTACACCCGCTATCCAGCGGCTTGCTGAAGATTTGGATCACAACCCGGTCGAGATCCACAACTGGGTGCGCAACAACATTGAGTTCATGCCGACGTACGGCTCCATTCAAGGCTCGCAACTGACGCTCGATAACCGGAAAGGCAATGCCTTCGATATCGCGTCACTGACCATAGCGCTGCTACGCGCCTCAGGTATTCCCGCACGGTATGTTTACGGCACTATTGAAATCCCGGTGGACAAGGTCATGAACTGGGTCGGCGGAGTCACCAGTCCGATGGCCGCCGGCAATTTGCTGGGGCAGGGCGGCATTCCGCATACGGCCATGGCTTCGGCCGGCGAAATCAAGGCGTTTCGCCTCGAACATGTCTGGGTCGAAGCTTGGGTTGACTTTTATCCGTCGTACGGCGCGGTGAATCACCAAGGCGATACCTGGGTACCGATGGATGCGAGTTTCAAGCAGTATGAATACACCGACGGTGTGGACATGCAGCAGGCGGTGCCTTTCGACGCGAATGGTTTCACGCAGGATGTCATGGCGAGCGCCACTATCAACGAAGCCGAAGGTTGGGTGCGGGGCGTTGATCAATCGCTGATTCAGGCGCGCATGGAGAAATACCGCGCGGATGTTGAGGCGTTCATCAATGCACAGGATCCGGATACGACCGTCGGTGATGTGATTGGCACCAAGATCATCATTGAACAAAACCTGCCAATTCTCGCTGGCGTACTGTCATCGAAGGTGGTTGCCATCGGCGCCCGCTATGGAGAACTGCCCGGCAGCCTACGGCTCGAGTTCCGCTACCAGTTACAGAATCAATACGGCTCTACGCTAGCCACCTTCGAAGTCAGTACCGTGGATTTGGCCGGTAAGCGACTGGCGCTATCGTTTCGGCCTACTACCCAAGCTGATGCAGACCTTATCGCTAGTTATTTGCCGGAACCACCCGCGGATGGCTCTGATGTTGATCCCGGGGACCTGCCGGACTCACTGCCAGGTTATCTCATCAACCTCACCGCTGAGTTTACGGTTAATGGTGAAGTCGTAGCTAGCGGTCCGACCGTCGCCATGGGAACTGAGCTCAAGGGGATGCAGGGCTACCACTTCCCGGGCCAGGGCTGGAATCTACGACCAGCAGGCATAGTAGCGGGCGAATACCAAGCCATCGGCCTGGATCTCGCCGGCATCGCGCAGAGTCAGCTTGAGCAATTGAAGACCGATTTGGAAGCTGCGAAAGCGCAGCTCGAAGCCAATAATCCGGAAGGGCTGACACGCCATGGCCTTACCGGCAACCTACTCCAGACCGGCGTGCTGAGTTACTTCGCGTTGAACGATGTGCAGGATCAGATGGCCGCCAAAAGTGCCGGTGTTGTCACCAACCGACTCCCGAGCTTTGGCAGCTTCTCGACAACCGTGCAGACAAGCTACTGGTACGGCATGCCGCGAGAGGTCACGTTCCCGGGTGTCACTATGGACATCTCGTTCATGTTTACTCAGGTAGCCGACAAGACGAATGTACTATCGGATGCCACGACCTTTCTACGCACTGTCGGTCCACGAACCTCTGCGCTGGAACACCTTGTGCCTGAACAGCTGCTCAGCACGACTGACAATCCGGCGAACGGCATTTCTGCTGTCAAGGCAATCGCACTTGCGCAGACTGAAGGGCAACGTGTCTATAGCATCACGGCGGAGAATCTCGACGCCGCACTCGTCGCCGTGAACGCAGATAGCGCAATTGAAAACGAAATCAGGAACGCTGTTAGCGCCGACAAAGAAGTGAGGATCCATAAAAACCCAATAAGTTACTATGGTTGGCAGGGGTATGGCTACATTATCGTTGATCCGGAAACCGGGAGCGGGGCGTACAAGATTAGTGGCGGATTGAATGGTGGTGAGACTATTTTTGAAGGGCTTCAAGCATATTTTAGTTTGTTAATCGATAGCCAAGCGCAATTGAAATACTTAGCTCCGCTTTTCAAGCAACTCCTTAAGTTTTTCATCAAGGTTTTTCCTTGGTTGTCTGGTTTATTGACGCTGCTGGAGGCATTTCAAAAATGTAGTTTCGGTGATTTTGCACTGATAGCCGTTTCATATGTCCTTTTTACCGTTGCAATTGCAATTGTGTTTGCTCCGATTCCAGGGGCATTACCAATGTTGGCGATATTTTTTGCAAATATTGCTTCGTTCGTGATTGCCGAGTTGGTTGATAAGATGATTGATACTCAATGCAGGTGACCCATGAAAGCAGTGTGGATTGATGCAAGGAAATTGAGAGGCAGCGAAATTTCGTGGTCTGGAAAATGCGTGGTGTGCGGTAATAGTTGCGAAAGGATGGTTGCGATAAAGGCGATCCCAACTGATGTAACAACCGGTGGGATCAGATTTTTTCTCGGTTTCAGCAGGAAGTTTCTAGTCCCTATGCACAGTGGGGATGTAGGTTGCGAGAAAAAAGTTCGGAAGAGTTTGCGAAGAACGGAGTTGTATCCGCTTCTAGGCTTTGTATTTTGTTCGATATTTGTCTTTGTTTTGGCTGCAACCATAAATACAGCCTTGATATTCTTGGTATTTGTTCTTTTGTTCTTATATTTTGGCGTTTCATATTTTATTGAAAGGAAAGTGGAGCATTCTATACGTATTACTGAATCTCCTGCTACGGGAGATTTTGGAGCTTATGGGTTCGAATTCTCGGATCATGAG
>DASVCP010000025.1:0-4236 GCA_036381555.1 Gammaproteobacteria bacterium | reverse complement strand
CAACTCGGCGGCGCGTCGCCGAAGCAGTTGCGGATCGGCGATAGCCACCGGCAATGCCGGCAGTTCCCGCATCGCCAGTTGCAAAACAATGTCCGGCCCGATGCCGGCCGGCTCACCGGGAGTGATTGCAACAGGCCCGAGCGATTTGCTATCGCTCATAAACGTATCTAAAAGACTTGACGCGGAGACGCGAAGACGCAGAGTTACAGTAATAAAATGCTTTATTCACTCTGTGCCTTTGCGTCTCTGCGTCAGTTTTTGCTCTCGTTAGATTAACCCTGGTCCAGACGGTATTCGATGTAGGCTTCGTCGCGCAGACGGCGTATCCAGAGTTCCTCTTCAACGGCCGCTTTACGTTTGTGGATGTCCTGCCGCGCTTGCCACCGCTGGTATTCAATCGTGGCATCGTAGTCGCGTCTTCCCAGGACTTCGACTATGTGCCAGCCGTGCTCGGTTCTGAAAGGCTCGCTGATTTTGTTAAGCGGCAGTGTTTCCACCACTCTCTGGAACTGTGGAACGTAAACCCGCGGCTCGGCCCAGTCCAACTCGCCGCCCTTGGCGGCGCTGCCGGGATCTTCGGAATGTTCTTCGGCGAGCTTGGCGAAGTCGGCGCCGTCAAGAATCTGTTTGCGCAAATCCAGCAGCTTGAGCCTGACCTGTTCATCGCTCAACAGGGTGTTGGGTGCGATCAAAATGTGACGGGCGCGGACCTGTTTAACCAGGTGCCGTTCTATGCCCTTGGTGTCGCGCAGCAGTAAAATATGAAAACCGCGCGGCGAACGGATAGGACGACTGAATTCACCCACTTTTAATTCAAGAATTTCCTTGGAGAATCTTGAGGGTAATGCGCTCAGGCGATTCCATCCCAGATCGCCGCCTTCCAGCGCATTCCTCCCGTCCGATTCGGAGACTGCGAGTTGTGCGAAATCGGCGCCACCTCTGAGTTTTTCGAAAATCGCATTTGCCTTCTCCTGGGCTTTCTGAATTACTTCCGAGGTTGCCGCTTCGGGGAGAGAGATCTGAATCTGCGAGACCAGATATTCGCTGCCGCTGGCATTTTGCGAATTCGCCAGATAGTCGTCGATTTCCGCTTCTGATACGACCACGCGGCTGTTGACAAAACTCTGCGTCAACTGGTTCAAGGTGATCTCCTTGCGGACTTGTTCGCGATATTCAAGATAGTCTTTGCCATCCTTCAGCAACTCTCTGCGAAATTCGTCGAGAGACAGGTTGTTGCGTTCGGCGATCTGACGCAGAGCGTTGTTAAGAGTGGTGTCGTCCACCTCAAGGCCGTATCGATCGGCTTCCTGCAGTTGCAGGTGCTCGATAATCAGTTTGTCCAGCAGCTGCTTCTTCAGAACCTCCGCGGGAGGCATCTCGATTTTGTTGGCTGAAAGGTACTGCACGAGATCTGTGTACTCATCCTGGAGTTCGGACTCCAGCACGATGCCTTCATTGACCACGGCGACAATACGGTCCAGGGTCTGCTGTGCATGGGCGAGCCCGGAGAGTGCCGATAGAGCTGCCGCGATCAGTATTTGCACCGCCTGTGTCCGCTTGATATTCATCATCAAATCCTCAACATCAGTTAAATGGATCCCGGTAGCCGGGAATGCCGCGCTCCAATAGTTGCGCGGGGTCGCTGCCAATGCCCGCCAGGCCTTTCAGCGACAATTGGATAAAAATCGCATCGTTATACCGATGCGGGTCGTCGCCGGGTATTCCGTTCAGTTCCTGGCCGCCGGTCAGATATTCCCTGTACACGAGTCTTACGGCATAGCAGCAGTTCTCGTAGATTACGCCCAAAAATTTCTCCAGATTGACTTTGTCCGGCAGCGATTGGTTCCATCTGCCCATAAACGACCATTTTGGGGAAAATTGCCAGGCAAAGGATATATCCGCCTGTTCAAGTTGTTCCTGTTCCCGGAAGCGGTAGGACAAATTGGCGATATATCTGCCACCGCGATTGTAGCGCAGCCTGAACAGCTTTTTATCGGTTTCCTCCAGTTCCGGGTCCCATTCTGTCATCAGCGAAGAACTCCAGTGATCGCCCAGGTTGGCGTTGATTTCGCCAATCAGGTTGGAGCGGTCGCGGATATCCGCCGTTCTGCCGGGCAGCGTAACCTCTCTGTCTTCAAAATAATGAATTTGCCCGATGCCGGCGCGCAGAAATTCCTTCCCCGAAAGCCGGCTGAGGAAGCGCGTGGTAAGCGACAGGGTAGCCTGGTTCGCATCACCGATGCGATCCGCACCGATAAAGCGATTTTCCGAGAAAAGCTGCATAAAGTTGAAATCCGGCAGGCTGGTGTCAAAGATCGGAATTTCGCTCTGATCCCTGAAAGGAACCCGGAGATAAAACAGGCGGGGTTCCAGCGTTTGTAGAAAACGCTGATCGTTGCCGAATTGCCGTTCGAAAAATAACCCGCTATCCATGCTGAAGATGGGGACCGTGCGATTGGGCGAGGTGGTGGCTTGAGGGTCTGCCAGGTTTTCCAGGCGGTATTCGGCATGGTCCACGCTTAAAGACGGCACCAGGAACCAGGCGAGCCCTCCCATCGGCCGGCTCAGAGTGGGGATGACGTTGGCGCGGGTGGCGGTTACCCGGTCGGTTTGGTCGAATTTGGTGAAAATGCCGTCCAGCTCGAAATCGAATCCACCCCAAAATTCCGGGTATAGCCCCTTGAACATGACCTCCGGCAGCAAATCATAGGGGCGACGCGAATCCGGAATGGTCTCGTCGAGGGTCTGGTGGGCAAACAGGCGGGTGCTGAAAGTCCAGTGTTGCCAGTTGCCGGTCAGGGATGCGTTGCTGGGCAAATGCGTGATGCTGCTGCCGGCCAGGTCGCCGCCAAAGTTGTCGAAGTAATGTTCGTCCGAGACGGAAGTGGCGTTAATGCGGGTGCGCCAGTGATTGCCCAGCTTGCCGTTGTGAGTAAGCCGTACCAGGGACCGTGAGTCGCCGAACTGTGCGTCGTCCAGATACTCGGTATCGAGTTGATTGGTGCTCCAGTTGTTGAGATAACGCCACTCTGTGTCGAGTTTCAGGCCCCGGCGACTCATTTGGTGCGGGGTCAGCGTGGCGTCGATGTTGGGGGCGATGTTCCAGTAGTAGGGTGTCGCCAGTTCGAACCCGTGGCTGTTGGAATCACCGATCTCAGGGTAAAGAAAACCGGACTTGCGGCGGTCATCGATGGGAAAACTCAATGCCGGGAAATAGAAAATCGGGATACCCTTGAAGTAAAGCCGCATGTGTTTCGCCAAACCCTGGCCTTCGGCGTGGTCGAGTTTGATTTCTGAGCCGCGCAACCGCCAGTCCGCATTATCCGGGTCGCAGGTAGTGTAGCTGGAATTGTAAAGCCAGGTTGTGGAAGGCCGGCGTTCTATGCGTTCGGCTTGTCCTGTCAGGTGACTGGAGGCGATGAAAAATTGTGCGTTATGCAGTTCGCCGGTTTCGCCGTTTCCAGCAGTGGTGATCGAGTCGGCAAGGAATTCGAATTCGCCGCTCCAATGGCGCACATCGCCGAACAGCTCAAAACGTCCGCGTTTTGGGTCGTAAAAGGCTTCCTCGGCCTGCAGCCGGTCGAATTCCCGCAGGACAACCACATCGCCGGTCAACCTGCTGACGTTGTTCTCCAGAGTCTCGATGCTGTTGGCGTCGGCGAATATCTCCCCGCCGGTGGGCAATTCCACAGATGGGTCCGGTGGCGGCAGCAGATGAAAAACATTGCACTGTGACCAGCGGTCGTCTGCCGCCGCAGGCGGCAGAACACTGAATACTGAATACAGAATACAGAAGGAAAAGACAAAAAAACGGGGCTTATGGGTATGCCGCCTTTGCATCTTCCGGATTCTGCATTCTGAATACTGGATTCTACTTTACCAGTTACAAACTTCCTGCAGGGCATCGCCCAGCAGCGCCGGAGACCTCACGGTTTTGACACCGGCCGCTTCCAGCGCGGCAAATTTCTCGGCTGCCGTGCCTTTGCCGCCGGAGATAATGGCGCCCGCATGCCCCATGCGTTTGCCCGGGGGGGCGGTAACGCCGGCGATATAGGAGACCACCGGTTTGTTGACGTGATCCTTGATGAACTCGGCGGCTTCTTCTTCCGCGCTGCCGCCGATCTCGCCGACCATAATAATGGCTTCGGTTTGCGGGTCCTGTTCGAACAGCGCCAGCGCGTCGATAAAACTGGTGCCGGGAATGGGATCGCCGCCAATCCCGATGCAGGTGCTTTG
>DASVCP010000024.1:0-3398 GCA_036381555.1 Gammaproteobacteria bacterium | reverse complement strand
GAGAACTTCCAAAGGCTGGCGCTGCCGAAGGTACGCGGTCAAGCGTTAAAGCCCAGCCGGTCACCCCTGACTGTTCTGGTGACAAGGGGAAGGAGGTGGGCATCGCCCGCTTCTGATAGGAGAGTCCGTCGTCTTTAGGTCGACGCTCATGCGGCGATCAAGTCGGATTTTCCTGCGGGCAACAACCATCCCCTAGCAATCTCAGAGAGTAAAATTTTCCCATCAACGGGCGCAGAAATGCGGTTATCCGAACGGTGCCCTGCGCCCATTCGAAACTGGAGAAGAACATGGTTAAGAAGTTTAAGTACTCGAATATAGAGCAGAGCGCGGTAGAAATCATGGCCGCTGATAATCTGGCGACGCGGGTTTTCCCGGGCAAAGTAAACATCGAAGTGATTGTCGCCGAAGCTCGGAATTGCGCTGCAGTTTGGCGCAAAAAGGACAAAGCTGCAAAGCGTGCATTGTGGAAAATGTTGGGCGCGGCCATGCAGTACAGCTTGGCTGTTCGTACCAACCCGGTTCACCTGGATACCCTCAAAAAGAAGTGCAAGAAGGCAGGTATTTCGTTCACCAAGGACACGCCGACAGAGACCTTGGTCGTCAAGTTCTTGTTCGGCTGCGACCGTGGTCTTGCCCACAAGTACAGTGCGGCAATCCGCGGCGCCATCCTGCTGGAATTGATGCCAGAGGGGCTGGCTGATCGCCAGCATAGTGATCCGAAAGCTGACCGCTTGACGCTGAAGTACTTGATCAAAGTGTTGCTCAACAGCCAGGACAAGAAGGAAGGCGACGGCGACAGCAACAAGGCGCCCAGCCTGTTGTGGACCGACAAAGCTCGTGAACGTTTCGCTGAAGTTTCCAGCCAGACGCCGCGGTTGGTGTGCTTGGTGAAGCAGACTGACGATGGTTACAAAGTCACCAACGTCGTCGACAACGCGGAAGCGGTCGAAAACTTCCTGAAGAAGTAAGTGGTATGGCACCGCCCGTCGCGGCGGGGCCATTTCATCCACCGTCATTGCGCCGACGATCCGACCCCAAATCCAAAAGAACACGCTAATTTCGTAGAGAATGTACGAGGCCAGGTTGATGGATAAGTTGGGAAGATATCAGCGTCGTGATCCGCCGCATGATTGGGAAACGCATTTGCGGCTGCAGCAACAGGAAATGCTGCGGCGTATGTCGCGCTATGCTGTGATTCGCGGACGGGAAACACCGGGACGGAAGCGCCGTGATGCAATAAGGGTGCAACCGAACAACGGCGGTGCGGGTAAAGGTGTAGCCTCCAGCTCAAACCAAGCCGCGCCCATCACGGTTGATAAAACACGAGCCGCAAAAAATGCGGGGCAACTCCGTCGACGCGGTCTACGAAACAAGTATGTTCTGGGTGTCGTCATGACCGGCAAGCTCCTGATCGGCAATACCGCCTTCGACGGCATTACGAAGCGCCGCATTGACGAGATGGCTTATATCTCGGGTGAGCTGCCGAAGTTCTACCAAGGCCGACGGTACGGCCCGCTGTTCAGGCGCATCGGCGCCATGCTCGATGCGTGCTCCCCGCGTCGGCCGTCAGGCTCGATGCTGTCGTTCCTGTGTCGTCACAAACGCGAGCGGGAGGAGTACCGGCGGGTCCAGGCCGCCTTCGCCAGCGTGCCGACGAACGAGATATTCCTTGAAACCAAGCTTGTCGGATTGATTTCCGGCACCGTCGCCAGCCTGCCGAAGACGGCTGAGAAGGTCATCGCCGATGACCGCAGGCGCAACCGAAATCATATTCAGCATTTCATTAAATCCGTTCCGCAATATCAGAATTTGATGGCCTTCAAGGTGTATGAGTTTGACTGCTATCGCGCCGATGATCTGAGGCGGGTCTACGAACGCTATAGTAATGGTGATTTGCCAGCAGACGAGCGGACGGCCGAGGGCGAGGATTGGGACGATTATCTGGCCTGGTCGCGAGGGCGAAATCCGCCCAGAATCTCGCGTCGCAAAATTAAAACCCTGCTGGAAATGGGCTGGAATCCCGCCGACGACCAGGATGTGTGGTTGGTGCATAGCCACGCGCTGATCCGGGTGCAGAATCCCGAAGAATACTACCGGCTGCAAAAAGAGAATCTGTATCCGCATGATTACCAGGTGGTGCTGACTGGCCTGCGGAAGAACAAGTCTCGGGATGACAATATCCGAGATATTATTCGATACCTGCTGAAGGTGACACCGCGCTACGGTGCGTTATTCTCGGATCAGAAACGGCAGGATTATCTCGCTGGTGTCGCCTTGAAGCGGTTCATTGCGCTGTACGATGCCCTTGGGTATCAGGGCGTGAAGGCGCATTTCGCGCTTTCGCCGAAAGCAACATGCCTGAAAAAATGATGGCGGCCAAAATGCCGGAGCGGCTGAATCTGGCTCTTCGAGGGTAGTTGAGGGCAAGGATCGCGTACTTTGGCGGATCTTCGGCATACCCTGCATCTCTATAGTCTGATGCACCCCTCATACCCTGCAACCCGCCCGTTGATCGCCGCGCCATCATTCGCACCACCGCTTGCCGCCCCGGCGATGCGTTTATGCGTTCAGCCGCCGCTGCGAAGCAGCCGTTGCTGCCTTCATAGATTCATCGGGTGTGGGTTTAATTTTCTGGCTGTTTGTCGGGTTTAACCGATCAGCGCCGAAAGGAGACCTCTAGACGGGTAGTTCATGCTGTCGGGAACAGGTATCAGCCCATCAGGAAGCGGTCAGAATCGAGGCCAAGGGGTCGATACAGGGTAAACCCCGATTTCAGGTGCAAGGCCCTATCGGAAGTTACGGCCGTTCGGGAATACCCTTTCTGGGTTCGCCGGGATGCTGATTTCCCTGACCGGCTTCCGCACTTCATCGGCGTGAGCAAGCGTGCCATCGAAGCTGCCTTCATCGGCAATGTCGCTCAAGCCCGATAGCATAGCGGTGTAGTCGTCGATCTTGTCGGCGATCAGATGGATCACCAAGCCCTCGCGCTGCACCTTGCCGGTGACGCAGAGCAGCCGGGAGACGAGCACGGCCCGGCGATACTGCTGGAACACCTTCGGCCAGATCACGATATTACCCACGCCGGTTTCGTCCTCGATGGTGGCGAAGATGACACCTGACGCCGTACCGGGGCGCTGCCTGACCAGCACCAGGCCAGCCAGCTTGATCTGGCGGTTTTCTGGCAGGGTAGCTAGGTCGCGGGCCTGGACGATGCCCAGCGGCTTCAGTTGCGGACGCAGCAGGGCCAGGGGATGGGGTCTAAGGGTCAGGCTGATCTCCCGGTAGTCCTGCACGACATGTTCGCCGATGGTCTGGGCGGGTAGGCTGACATCGGGTTCGAGGCCGGTTTCGACAGGAGGAAGATTGCTGCCTTGTGCTGTGATGCTGTCGCCGAACTC
>DASVCP010000023.1:0-8843 GCA_036381555.1 Gammaproteobacteria bacterium | reverse complement strand
GCAGACCCCAACCTCGACTTCATCTTCTTCGGCCAGGACAACCGATCGCCCACTGATAAACCGGAGCACTTTGCGCATCCGAATACGGCCGTAGCAATGACGGAAGTCTGGCTGGCGCTGGATGCTTCCGGCCACGAAAGCCTGCGAAGGTTGCTGCTTGCATTGGGCGCGGTTGCAGGCAGTGAGGCGGTGCCGGTTCCAACCGAGGTTCGCGCCGAGGTCTATGCCGTCCGAAACGGGCGAGTCGTGGTGGTTCCCGCGGAGCATCAGTTGCACAAGGGCCGGCCAATCATTGGCGTGGAGTTCCGAGTCCTGAACCCCGAGGCGGCGGGAAGTTTCCTGGGCGAGACTCCTGCATTGGTGGCACCGTCTTCCGCGCACGGTTTGTGGCTGCGATTTGAAGATAAGCCTTAGATTTACTACTTTTCCAAGAGACTGCAATCGGTGATCAGAGGGCATGTCAATCTTGCCAGCGCCGCCATGCGCAAGTACCGGGAAGACGAAAGCTAAATAGCGCATTGTCCGCGATTCATCATATGATATACTCATTGACCGATCACCCTTCCTGATCAGGGGTCAAGAAAGAACTCATCCTCGCATTTTTCAATCAGTTAGCGCCTGTGACTGGGGCAGCAAAAAGCAAAGTTGACTACGAGAAAATATATGCAACGACAATCGGGTACTTTTTATAAATTACTGATTTTGTGCCTGTTTTGGCTAACCGGCCCGGCCGCAATTGCTCAGGATGGGAAAATGTATCCGATGGAGGCGCCTGAAGAGCCGGGAGCCATACCGCTGGGTACCGGCGGTGTGGAAGGTCAATCGGAAAGCGAATCTTGGTTTCGCCAGTGGGGCGACCCGATGGCGCGCAATATATCGAAGGCGACCCTGACGCCGTTTCTTGCCGACCCCAAAAAAGCCAACGGTACCAGTGTCATCGTCGCGCCCGGTGGCGGGTTTATGTGGCTTTCAATGGGCAATGAAGGCTGGGAGGTTGCCGAGGCGCTCGCCGCTCGCGGGATCAATGCCTTCGTACTGAAGTACCGGCTCCAGCCTACAGCCGCAACGCTGGCAGGCTTTGAAGCGCAAATGAAGCAACGCTTTGCGGAAGCGGAAAACCGTTCGGACGAGAACAAAACTGAACAGCCTCCGAGAAGGCCGCGTTGGGATCTCAGCAACCAGCTTGAAGACCTGGAAGCGGCCTATGCATTGATAACGAACCGGGCAAAGGAATGGAATGTCGATGTCAACAGGATCGGGATGATGGGCTTTTCCGCCGGAGCCGGGTTGACGATGGCAACGACACTTCAATCCAAAAAAGTAAATCTCGCTTTTATCGCGCCGATTTATGGAGGCATGGGCGCGGTTGAAGTGCCCAAGGATGCGCCTCCGATGTTCGTTGCCATCGCCGTCGACGATTTCCTGTTTGGCGGCGAATTCGGGCTGATAAAATCCTGGTATGAAGCGAAGATCCCCGTGGAATTTCACCTGTACCAGAACGGTGGACACGGTTTTGGGCTGGGCAACCCCGATCGCACCAGCAACAAGTGGTTCGATGCCTTTATGCATTGGCTTGACGTAAATGGATTTCTGAAGCCTTAAACTATGGCGCCCCATCATGTTAGGTGGCCGCGTGCCGGTTATGATCAGACTTACTGGCGATCCAAAGGGGATTTCGAATTATAAACGGTGTAGTGAATCGTCTGCGCGACAATCCGCCCGTTGCGAATGACATAGGAGTCGGCGCCGTCGTTTACATAGTTGCCATTGGAGGATGTCGCGCTCCATTCCAGGAAACCCACGTCGCCTTCCACTTCGATGGTTCGGTAGGTAAACCGCGCATCCGGCAGTTGCCGTTGCAATAGCTGTTCGAGATCGCGGGCGCCCTCATGACCGCGATGCACGCCGTAACCGGTCAGCAGTACGACGTCCTCGGCATAATTCCGGGCGAGATCGTCCTCGATTTTGCCCAACCTGGCTTTTTCAAGGTGATCGCGCAGTATGTTGTAGGCCGTTCTCACGGTCATTGACTCTTCCCTTTTTGCCGCCTATTCCAGGTTCGGTCTTACAACAGGCCGTGAATAAAGGTTAACGGCATGTCAGTCAGTGCAGGATGATAATGTCACGGTTCCCCTGCAAAAACGACTCCGCCCTGAACCAATGCAATAAGCACACCATCGTTTCTATGTGTTACGACTGACTGTCCGGCTTCAGCCAGGCGCCCACCCGGCTGCTGTGTCGCGCGCGGGCGACGCTTTCGTTCGGTCCGTAAGCATGCTCGCCGAAACCGTGCCGCATCATGGCAACCGCCCGTTGCGAGATTTGGGAACGGTCGCGTGAAGACAACAACTGCATGACCGATTGGGCGATCACCGGTATCGGAATTTCCATGTGCATGGCGTCCTCGATCAGCCAGTTCACCTCTCCCGTGTCTTCGATATGTGCGGGAATTCCACAGGGGCCGCCGTATTCACGGTACTGTTCTTCCAGCAGTTCGATCAGCCACGAGCGGATCACCGAACCGTGATTCCAGGTTTGCAGAATATTCGCGACGGGGAGCGGCTCACGGTGATGTTCCAGCAGCTGCAGACCTTCGCCGATGGCCTGCAGCATGCCGAACTCGATGCCGTTATGCACCAGCTTGACGAAATGTCCACTGCCGGGCGTACCGCAATGAATCAGACCACCATTGACCGCCAACTTCGCGAGGATCGGTTCGACCAGATCAAAGCTTTCTTTCGTACCGCCCACCATGAAACAGGCGCCGTTCCTGGCGCCGCGTGCGCCGCCGCTGGTGCCGCAATCGACGAAATGAATGCCGTATTCGCCCCGGCATTTTTCAAAGCGGCGGATTGAGTCGCCCCAGTAGGAATTGCCGCCGTCGACGATGACGTCGCCCGCTTCGAGCACTGTTGTCAATTGCGCCAGCACCCGGTCGATAATTTCACCCGCCGGCACGTAAACAAAAATTCTGCGAGGCGCTTGCAGCCGGAGGCGAAACTGCTCGGGTTTATCGACCAGTTGAATGCCGGCCGCCTTTAACGCGTCGCCTGCACCCAGGAGATCGTATCCGATCACCTGCATGTTTCGTTTTAACGCCTGCAGCGCCAATCCTCCGCCGATCCGTCCGAGGCCGACAATGCCGAGTTGATGGGTGGAAGCGGTCATATCATTTCTCCGTTAAAATCGCCGGGTATTGGAATGTTGTCTCCGGATGAAAAAAAATTGTGAACCCGGCGAGTGGCCGGAGTTCCGTTGGTGGAGCGAACGGGCGGGCGGCCAGGCTCAATATGAAGAGAAGCGTCGGTGGACTTTACAGTTAAAACAAAAGTTGTTGTTTTTAACAATTATATTAAGACATTAACTTATTGTTACCTTGGAGATCGTTTGTTAAATTCAGCAATTGAATACATCGGCTCTCTGTTCGCTGTGGTATGCTTTTCTCCGCGGGCAGGGTTGTTCGCCGCCATACCGTCAACCAGAATGGATTGGGTTGAGTTACGGCATGACATGCATGTGCCGACATTTAACTTCCAAGGAGGAGGAAATGTTTCCGCGTCGTTTGTTTATGTTGCTGACCGCCGTCAGTTTGCTTGCTGCCGCCGGTTGCGCAATAAGAACCAAGGCCGTTCCCCAGGTTGATTTACAGTCCAGGCCGGAGCTCCCAATGGTGCCGTCGCCTTCCGCGCGGGCGGCATGGATTCCCAAGGGGTATCGCGTGGAAGTGGTGCTGAGCGGTTTGCAGTATCCGACCGGTGTCGAATTCGATAACGCGGGTAATATGTACGTCGCCGAGGCGGGTTATGTCTACGGCGATGCATTTGCGCCGGCACGCATTCTGCGTATAACTCCGGAAGGAAAAGTGACGGTTGCCGCCGACCAGCTTTCAGGTCCGGTTAACGATCTGCTCTGGCACCGGAACCGGCTTTACATTTCACATCGCACCAAAATATCAGTGTTGGAATCGAATGGACGTGTGCGAGACCTGGTTACCGGTTTGCCTAGTCTCGGTGATCACCACAACAATCAGCTCGCCGCGGGACAAGATGGGAACATCTATTTCGGCCAGGGTACCGCGACCAATTCCGGCGTGGTCGGGCTCGATAATTTTTTGATGGGGTGGCTGACGTTGTATCCTCATTTTCACGATAAGTCGGCCCGCGAAATCCGTCTTCAAAGCAAAAACTTTCTCACGCTGAATCCGTTGCTGCTTACGGCGAAGGAGCCCGGTCCCATGGCAACCACCGGCGCTTTCCACCCTTTCAGCCGGGAGGGTGAAGAGGTCAAAGGAGTTATCAAGGCCAACGGCACGATTCTGCGCATGGATTCCGATGGAAAAAATCTTAATGTTTATGCCTGGGGTCTGCGCAATCCGTTCGGGGTCACATTCGACGATAACGGCCGTCTGTTCGTCGCCGAGAACGGTTTCGACGAGCGCGGCAGCCGGCCGGTCGCCAACGCGCCCGATAACCTTTGGATAATTCAACAGGGAGCCTGGTACGGCTGGCCGGACTACGCGTCGGGCATCCCGGTGACCGATCCACGCTTCAAGCCGGAATATGGCGGGCAGCCGGAGTTTCTCATGGAGGAGCATCCGCCGGTGGACACGCCGTTCATGACGCTTCCGGAACATACCGGCGTGACGAAAATCGCCTTCAGCCCGGGCGGCGACTTCGGCTTCCGCGGCGACTTGTTCGTCGCCGAGTTCGGTGACATAACACCGATGAGCGGGCAGGTGGCGGAGCCGGCGGGTTTCCGCGTCACACGGATCGATATCGACACCGGTCAACGGCATCCTTTCTTTCCTGCCCGAAAAGAGACACTGGGGCCGCCGGGCATGGAGTATGTGACGACGCCGGGCCCCAAACGCCTTTTGGAACCTTACTTTACCCGTAACGGAGATGCGCTGTATGTAACCGACATCGGCGCCTTCACCATCGTTACGGCCGCGGCGCCGATGCCGACGCCGTTTCCCGGAACGGGTGTGGTCTGGCGTATCGTTCGCGAAGGTGCGCAGCCTTCAGGCCCACCGGCCAATCTGACCGTTCCTCCCGCTAAACAATGACATTGAGGCCCATTCATCCGGGTAAACCATCGGCACATCGAAAGATTGCACTTAATGCCCGGTTATAAAACGTTTTGGTCTATTGCGCAGCCGGGCAGAGCCAATTCGTGAATGGTTCAGGCATTCCCGAACGGAAACGCTGGAGTCCGTGCACGTGGCGTCTGAAAAAGCCGACGGGGACAACGTAAAATCCCAGGGCAGGGTTTACCTGGAGAAGGCGCGAACACTGGTGCGCTGATTCGCTAATCCAAAAAGTACCGGGGTAACTTTTGTGACTGTCAACGGACAGCAAGGATTGCTCTGGTCCGAAATATGCTTTTAGTGCGGATAGGCTTTTTGTAACTGACAAGGAGGCGCGCTATGCGTGTTACCGACATCATGACTCCCGATCCGGCTTGCTGTACGCCGGACGCAACGCTGCCCGAAGTCGCCCGTCTCATGGTGGAAAACGACTGCGGCGAAATTCTCATTGTCAACGACCTTGAGTCGCGCAAACTGGTCGGTGTCATCACCGATCGCGACATCGTTTGCCGCGCTATAGCGCAGGATAAGAATCCGGTGCGGACAAAAGCGTCCGACATTATGAGCGATTCGGTGGTAACCGTGAGCGAAGACGCCGATGTGCAGGAGTGTTGCGAGAAAATGGAAGAGCACCAGGTAAGGCGCATTCCGGTGCTGGATGCCCGGAGCAGAGTGTGCGGCATCGTCGCCCAGGCGGATATCGCGCGTAAGGTGGGCATCCGCGAAACCGCGGAAGTGGTGAAGGACGTTTCCAAACCGGGCCATGCGGGTATTTAATAACATTTGATTTCCCTGCGACCTCCGCGTCTCCGCGAGAGGACAGGGTTTTCAAAAGTCGATCTCGCAGGGGCGCAGAGACGCAGAGAAAAAAGTTAATCTCCGGTTTTCCCCGCGTCTCTGTGCCACAGGCGCGAGATGAGTTTTTTATTATCTATTTCGTCAGCAACACAACATCACTTCCGATCAACTCGCATTGCAAACAATCTCGTTTGGCCAGATAGTAAAACGTCTCGCGGCTGAAAAAGCTGACGTGCGACGGATCATTTTTATAGTGCCATTGCGTAAAGTCGTCGGTTTCATCCGTCAGCCGGGTCATGATGGCCAGCAACCCGCCCGGTTTGACCAGCTCAAGCAACAACCGCCACTCGCGAGCGGGAGCATTAAAGTGCTCGATCGCTTCCGTGCAGGTCACGAAATCGTACTGCCGGTCCAGCACGGAAGTATCGGACGCATAAAAAGGATCGTAGAGAGACATGCGGTAGCCGGACTCCTCCAGCATCACCGTCAAGGTCGGCCCCGGGCCTGAACCGAAATCCAGCCCGTGCAACTTCCTCTTCCCCAGCCGTTCTTTCAGAGGTTCGGCAAGGCGGCTCAGGAATTGCCTGTATTCCGGATCATCGGGGTTGTTTTTATGTTGATCGTAAACGGCCTTTTCCTCGGTTCGGTTCAGCCGAGAGGCGGGGTCGGCGAATATCAGCGAGCATTCGTCGCAACGAAAGTATATTCTGCTCCGATCATGAGCATAGCCGTCGATTGCCGTGGATTCGCATAACGGGCAGTTTGACGGCATTGGATCCTGCTACAACCAGCCCTTGCGTTTGAAAAACAGGTACGGAGCGATACCCGACAGGATCATCAGGCCGATAGCCAGCGGGTAGCCGAGCAGCCAGTCCAGTTCGGGCATGAATTCGAAGTTCATGCCGTAGATGCTGGCCACCAGTGTCGGCGGGAGGAACACCACGGCGGCGATCGAGAAGATCTTGATGATCTGGTTCTGCTCGATGTTGATAAAACCCTGGGTCGAGTCCATCAGGAAGTTGATCTTGTCGAACAAAAACGCCGAGTGGGTCATCAGCGTGTCAACGTCGCGCATAATCTCGCGGCAGGTTGCCTGCGCTTCCGGGTGCTGCTGCAAATGGCGTTGCAGAAACAGCACCGAGCGTTGCGTATCCATCAGGCACAGGCGGACTTTTCCGTTGCTGTCTTCCAACTTGGCCAGCCGGTCGATGGCGTCCTCGAGCCGGGCGGTTTCGTCCTCCAGCACCAGGTAGCTGACCGCTTCCAGCTTGTGATGGATGTCTTCCAGCGTATCGGCCAGGTTTTCCACCTTTTGCTCGAACAGACTGATCAGCAGATCCTGCGGGGAATGACTTTCCACCTGGCCCCGCCGGGCGCGCATGCGCAGCAGGCGAAAGTCCGCGAGATCGCTTTCGTGCACGGTAATCAACCGCTGCGGCTGCAGGATGCAGGCCACGGTGACCGTGGCGTGCCGTCCCTGTGTCTGCGTTAAAAACAGCGAGTGAACGTGTATGCCGGCAGCATCGGTGAAATAACGCGCCGACGATTCAATTTCTTCCACGTCCTCGGATTCGGGCAGTTCGGTGCGCAGCATATACTGCAGCCGGTCGCGTTCCTCGTCGGTGGGTTCCAGGGCATCGATCCAGGCCGCCTTGCCGATGACCTGGGCCTGATCTTCCTCCGGCAGGGATTGTTCGCAAATTCTTGCATGGTCGATTGTGAAGATTCTTAGCATGAGTCCATCTCGAATTATCAGGCGGTTGTAACGTCACGCTGAGCTCGATCAACGGCTTTCATTGGTCGTGAACCAGCGCGGGGATGGCTCCTTGTCAGCAGGGTTGGAAGTGACTGTCGTCATGCCCGTCCTTCCAACGATCATTTGGGACGACAGGGCAGGCGGCAATTATATATAACCGTGGAAAAAATGTACTGGTACGAATCATGCTCTCCGGTTTTTGGTTCATATCGCGTGTTCCACGGTGTGACAACAGGCGGAACAGCGGCTCAAAAAAGCCCTTGATGAGAATTTTGCAAACGGTTATGCAAATAAGAATGATTTGCATTTGTATTTCGGTTGAAATAAGATGTGCCACTGTCTTTCAACAAAAAGAACAGTGGTGTGAACATGAAAAGAACAAACTCCGCCATGCGCTTTATCAGGACCGGCGCGCCGGTTCTGGCATTGGCGGTCAGCGCGGTCACTTCCCTGACCGCGCAGGCCCAGGCTGGCAGGGATGCGCAGCCTTCCGAACAGGCCGTTCAGTTACAACCCATCAAAGTCGAGGACAGCGGCGCAACGGAAACCGCAACCGGACCGGTTGACGGCTATGCCGCCGCCCGCAGCGCCACGGGCACCAAAACCGATACCCCCATCAAGGAAATTCCCCAATCCATTTCGGTGATTTCAGCCGGACAGATCCGCGATCAGAACGCGCAGACACTGCAGGAGGCGCTGGGTTACAGCGCCGGCGTGCGCGCGGCGACCTATGGAGTGGATAACCGCGGCGACTGGTTCACCCTACGCGGCAGCAGCGAAAGTTCCGTGTTGTTGGACGGGTTGCGCCTGCCGTTGAGCGGCTGGTACGGCTCGGTGCGCAATGAACCGTTCGCCTTCGAGCGCATCGAGGTGTTACGGGGCCCCAGCTCGATCGTCGCCGGCCAGAACGCGCCCGGTGGCGTGGTCAACATGGTGTCCAAGCTGCCGTTGGCTGAAGCCCGCAGGCTGGTCAGCCTGCAACTAGGCAATTTCGATCACAAACAGATTGCGCTCGATTCCACCGGGCCGTTCACCGACGGCGGTAACCTTTTATATAGAGTGGTGGCGCTGGCCAAGGACAGCGGCACCCAGATCGATCATGCCACCGACGAGCGGCAGTATATCTCGCCGTCGTTGACCTGGCTGGCCGGCGACAAAAGTATTCTGACCGTGTACGCCCAATACCAGAAAGACGAGAGCATG
>DASVCP010000022.1:0-3336 GCA_036381555.1 Gammaproteobacteria bacterium | reverse complement strand
GGCGGTCATTCCGGCTACGGTCAATACGGCTGCGTACGCGATGCGAATCCGTTTACCATGGTTGTTCTTGTTCATTACACGGCTCCAAATGGAATATAAACATTTTTATAGGAAATCACCCCGGTTTGAATTGATGCACCTCAAGCTGAAAGCGGCGCACGGGATGAAGAGGGTCTTTGCAGCCGGTTGAGCAAATAGCATGCCATACGAACCGCTATCGGAAGTTCGTCACATTGTTTATAAAAATCAAGCGGTTAAAGGGCGTTTGTATTATCATTGCCGGCGCCGGACAACAACAAACGCCCAACCAGGAAACCAACCTGCAGCCAAGGATCCCAGTTTGGTGCGGCAGCCGTTTAAACGGCTGCCGCATCAATGCAAATTGGAACCCCGGCACGAAATATCTCAAAATGCGGATGTTAGAACAGAATCCGGCCATCATCGGTTTATACGTTCACGGGAGAATTTATGAAAGGTACAGAGTTCTCGATTGAAGTTCAGGCTGTGATTCCGGAACAGCTGCGGGAGCTTAACGTCCTCGCCAATGATTTGAGCTACAGCTGGAACCGTCAGATTCGCAGCCTGTTTTTCCGCCTGGATCCCCAACTCTGGACCAACTGCAACCACAACCCCAAAATCTTTCTACGCCGGGTTTCCCAGGAGCGCCTGGACCAGGCCGCAAACGATCCTTTGTTTATAAAAGACTACCGGCTGGCGCTGTCCTGGTTTGAAGATCAAAAAAAATGCAGCATCAATCCGGAAGCCAGGCAACATCTGAATCAGGCGACCGACCTGATTGCCTATTTCAGCGCGGAATTCGGCTTCCATGAAAGCCTGCCGATCTACTCGGGCGGGCTGGGCATATTGGCCGGCGATCACTGCAAGGCGGCAAGCGATTTATGCCTTCCCTTCGTCGCGGTCGGTTTGCTTTATCATCAGGGCTATTTCAGCCAGAAAATCGACAACCATGGCCGGCAGATTGCCGAATATAAGACCCACGATTTCCAGGACCTGCCCATCAGCCTGGTGACCCTCGACAACGGCTCACCGTTGATCGTCAAAATCAAAATTGCCCAGCGGAACGTCGATTTATGCGTTTGGCGTACCGTGGTCGGGCACATCAACCTGTACCTGCTCGACAGCGACGTCGACAGCAACAGCGAGGAAGACCGGCTGATTACCTACCGGCTGTACGGCGGCGATAAAACCACCCGGATTAAGCAGGAAATAGTGCTCGGCATCGGCGGTGTAAGGGCTTTACGGGCTTTGGGCCTGCGCCCCAACGTATGGCACATCAATGAAGGTCATTCTGCGTTTCAGATCCTGGAACGAATGCGCGAATACGTCAGTTCGCACGGGGACTGGACGGCGGCGCTGGAGCAGGTGGCGATCGACACCGTTTTCACCACTCATACGCCCGTGCCCGCCGGCCACGACCTGTTCCCACCCGAACTAATCGAACAGTTCCTGCCGGACTACCTGCGGGAGCTCAAGATGGACATTAAGACCTTCATGGGGCTCGGCCGCTCCAATAACAACCACGACCAGTTCAATATGACTTCGCTGGCGCTGCGCGGATCGCGCCACCACAATGGCGTCAGCCGGATTCACGGACGGGTCGCCTCGCAGATGGAGGGCTATATCTGGCCCGAGATTCCCCCCGAGGAAAACCCCATCACCCATATTACCAACGGCATCCATGTGCCGACGTTTCTCGCGCAGGAGTGGGCTAACCTGTTCGACGCGCGCTTTATCAACTGGCGCGACGAAATCTCCAACCCGGATTTCTGGGAGTGCCTGTCAGATATCAAGGATTACCGGTTCTGGAGCATCCGCCAGTCGCTGCGTTCGGAAATGCTCAAGCATATACACGGCCTGGTGCTGAACCGGCTTCGCCGCAACGACAGCAACGAGGTGACCATCCGCAAGACCACCCGGCTGTTGAGTCAGCCGGATGCGGACATCCTGGTGTTGGGATTTGCCAGGCGCTTCGCGACTTACAAACGTGCAACCCTGCTGTTCGTCAACGACACGCGCCTGCGCGCGTTGCTCAACAACCCCGAACGGCCGGTGCTGCTGGTTTTTGCGGGCAAGGCGCACCCGCAGGACGAGCCGGGACAGAAGCTAATCGAAACCATTCATAAATATTCCATGGATCCTGATTTTATCGGCAAAATCATTCTCCTGGAAAACTACGATACCGCCCTCGCCCGCAAACTCGTCACCGGTGTCGATGTGTGGATCAACAATCCGGAGTATCCGCTCGAAGCCTGCGGCACTTCCGGACAAAAGGCCGCCGTCAACGGCGTGCTTAACCTGAGCGTTCTGGACGGTTGGTGGGACGAAGGCTATAACGGCAAGAACGGTTGGGCGGTCGTGCCGCACGATCCGCATTACGATCCCGTCGCACGGGAGCGTGAAGAGGCCAATGATTTGATGGACATTCTGGAAAAGCAGGTCATCCCGACTTACTTTGAACGACATACGGCCGGTTACTCGGAAAAATGGATCGAGATGTGTAAAGAGTCGATGAAATCGATTATTCCGCGATTCAACGCACGGCGCATGGTGATGGATTACGTGGCGCAACTCTATGGACCGGCTATCAAGCAGCATCGCAAGTTGCACGCGCTCGACCTGGATAAAGTCGGTGAATTCGCGAGGTGGAAAAAGAAAGTGGTCGATACCTGGGACGAGGTAACAATGCGACTGGTCGACGATATTCCCAAAAAGATCACCTATCATGGCACCCTGGCGCTGGCCTTGGAGGCGAACCTCGCACGGCTAAGCGCCGGCGAAGTGAAAATTGAGTTGCTGCTGGGCGAGCGGAAAACGGATTATGAAAAGTTTACGCCGCAGGAAAGTTTCTTTTTCATGCCCGAAGACCCTCAAGCCACTGGTGTTTGCCGCTACCACCTGTCCATTCCGATGGAAACCTGCGGATTAAAGAACTTCAAGATCCGCGCTTATCCCTACCACGAACTGCTGACCCACCCTTTCGAACTGGGCCGCATGGAGTGGCTTTGAAAGCAACCGCAGCGGCGGTTTCCCTTTTCCCTCTCCCCCAGGGAGAGGGGCGGGGTGAGGGGATAAGAATCTATCCCCCTCATCCGGCCCTAACGGGCCACCTTCTCCCTGAGGGAGAAGGAAAAAGGAAATCAGAGTCGCGCTGCGACAGCTTTTTTATCGGGCTTCATGGACGCGTTGGCCGAGCATGTCCGGCACGACCAGTACGATTCCTCCCGGACTGACATAGAAGTGTTTGGCATCCTCTTTGGGATCGACGCCAATTTGCATTCCGGATTCTATGGTTGCGCCTTTATCGATAATGGCATT
>DASVCP010000021.1:0-4834 GCA_036381555.1 Gammaproteobacteria bacterium | reverse complement strand
CGCCCAAGAATCCGAGCCAATGGCCCATCAGCAAAATCATCGAGGTCGCCAACGAACTGCAAGGCACCGGCGATACGGCCGCGAGCACCGGTGAGCGCATCGCCGCCGCGTTTGTCGTCAACCTGCCGGATATGCTACCCGATGCCTACTAAGGATATCGTGGAGGTCTGGGAGCTCCTGGGCAAGGAATGGCAGGGCTATGTCATGATCGTCAAAGGTCCTACATGCACCAGCACCTGATTGGAGAAGAAGCGCCATGAGCGCTTCCTCTCTTAGCTGCTAAAAGTGCCTCACGTTGAGGCAGGTTCATCGCAAAAAGCCGTTTTTGTTTATCTCCTCCAGTCCATCAACTCCAGAGAATCCTAAAAATCCGACGAACGGTAGGCCGTTTGATCCCTTTCCTGCCCGCTAAATTACCTGAATGGCCAGGCTCCGGCCTCCGGCCGCGACCCGTGCCATTCACGGATTTTTGCGATACCCGTAGACTAGTAACGAGGAAATGGTATGAACGGCGAACCGATCTGGGGATATAAGTTGTTGCGTTCAGCAAAAGCGAATAATATAGGCATACTGTGTAGCCATTGTACCCGCTTGTGGTCGGGTTGCCAGGTAAAACCGCGCCTCGGGTGTACGGGGGCTGGGAAACGGAGTGCCTCGCGCTCGTTGGTTTTACGCTGGTAGAGAGAGCAACATGGCTACAAAACAGAATCTTCACAAAGTTATTTTTGCCTACCTGTTTTTTGCGTTCGCCGTAATATGCTTCGCCGCCGGCTTTTATCTCGCGTTTTGTGAGAAAAGCGGCTTTGGTTACTTCACTGTCCCAGCTTTTGTAATCCTGCTCTGGTCTACCACGTTGATCTCAAACAGTCGAATCACGCCGAAAGACATTAAAGCGTTACTTGGCCTTTTCTGGAGGGGGAAATAAAAACTCGCATCTTTAATTCAAATACGAATGTCTCGCTCGGCCACATCCCATCGCCTGCGCAGTGACGGTATTCGGCTGACACGAGGGCAGTTGCTCTTTAGTGATTCGCAGAAGCTAAGCCGCTTTCTCCGAAGCCGTCGACTTGGCAATATGCCTCACCCAAAGCTGCGTGGCGCCGGCGACGGCGACCGGCATGGCGAGGAAGTTCAGTATCGGCACCAGTGTCATCACCAGGATGGCGCAGCCGAAGCCCAGCATCAGGCCGCGGTGGGCCGAGAGCTTGCGGCGTTCGTCGGCGAATACCATGCCGTGGTTGCCCATCGGGTAGTCCATGTATTCCAGCGCCAGCATCCAGGAGCCGAAAATGAACCACAGCAGCGGCGCGAACAGGTTGAGGCCGGGAATAAAACCGAGGATGAACAGCGGGATCACACGGCTTAACAGGTATCCGAACTTGGCGAGTTCGGACAGCATCGCGTTTTTGACGGCCAGCAGGGTTTCGACCACCCGGCCCGACGACGGAGGCGAATGTCCCGTGAGTTTGGCTTCCAGTTTTTCCGCGAGGAAGCCGTTGAAGGGCGAGCCGATCAGGTTGGCGACCAGCGTGAAAGTATAAAAAATCACGATCAGCGACAGCACAAAGAATACGGGCCATACCAGCCAGCTCAGCCAGTCCAGCCAGCTCGGCAGCCATGCGACCAGCATCTCCACGCCCAGGCCCGTTTGGGTGAACGCATACCAAAAGCCCGTGGCGAACAGCACGATATTGATGGTCAGCGGCAGGATGACATAGCGGCGAATGCCGGGTTCCCGGATCAGTCTGAAACCGGCCAGTGCACAGCTTACGCCTTTGAAAAAATCGTTCAGCATGGTGGTTTTCCCGCCCTTATTTTAGTGAAGGGCTAATCTAGAATGGATGAAGTGCAAACGCAACTTTCGGCCGGGCGGATGTGACGGGCGTCATGGGCTGCAAGTCTCGCCGGTATGAGGCGGGTCAGGTTTTCCGGTAGAATGCCGGATTCGAATCCGGATCAAATATCACCTCAAATATATGAGTAACGTTGCAGATCGAAACGGCCGGCTGGCGGTGCAAGTGGGCGATATTACCATCGGCGGCGGCGCGCCGGTGGTGGTGCAGTCGATGACCAATACCGATACCGCCGATCCGATCCGTACCGCCAAGCAGGTGGCCGAGCTGGCCCGGGCCGGGTCCGAGCTGGTGCGGATCACGGTCAATTCGCCGGAGGCGGCCGCCCAGGTTGCCCGGATTCGCGAGCAGCTCGACAGGATGGACTGCAACGTGCCGCTGATCGGTGACTTTCATTTCAACGGCCACAAGCTGCTGACCCAGTTTCCCGATTGCGCCCGGGCGCTGGCCAAATACCGGATCAATCCGGGCAATGTCGGCCGCGGCGAGAAGAAAGACGCCCAGTTCGCCACGATGATCGAGGTCGCCTGCAAGTACGACAAGCCGGTGCGTATCGGCGTGAACTGGGGCAGCCTCGACCAGGACCGGCTGGCGCGGATGCTGGACGAGAACGCCAAGTCGACACACCCCAAAGAGCTGAACCAAATCATGCGCGAGGCGGTGATCGACTCGGCGCTGGAAAGCGCTGCCCAGGCCGAGGCATTGGGCCTGCCGGCGGACAAAATTGTGCTGTCCTGCAAGACCAGCGCGGTGCAGGACCTGATCGCTGTTTACCGCGAAATGGCCCGGCGTTGCCGCTACCCGCTGCACCTGGGGCTGACCGAAGCGGGGATGGGTTCCAAAGGCATCGTCGCTTCCACGGCGGCGCTGGCGGTGCTGCTGCAGGAAGGCATCGGCGACACCATTCGTATATCGCTCACCCCCGAGCCGGGAGGCGACCGCACACAGGAGGTCGTGGTGGCTCAGGAAATTCTGCAAACCATGGGCCTGCGCTCGTTTACGCCGCTGGTCATCGCCTGCCCGGGCTGCGGCCGGACCAGCAGCACCTATTTTCAGCAATTGGCCAAGGACATCCAGTCGTACATCCGCCGGCAGATGCCGGTCTGGCGCGAGCAGTATCCGGGCGTGGAAAGCATGAATGTGGCGGTGATGGGTTGCGTGGTCAACGGCCCAGGCGAGAGCAAGTACGCCGACATCGGCATCAGCCTGCCCGGCACCGGCGAACGCCCGGTGGCGCCCGTGTTTATCGACGGCAAACGCGACGTCACCCTCAAGGGCGACCGAATCGCCGAGGAATTCCAGGAAATCGTCGAAATCTACGTCGCCCGCCGATATGGAAAAAACAAAAGCAATCTAACCACGGAGGACACGGAGAACACAGAGAAAAATATTAACAAAATGAATGCTTAGGCGTGAAGCCTTGAGTCCAGAGTTTGTAGATAAGGAATTCTTCAGCTGATTCTGATGCCCGCTCTTGGACTAACTTGCCCTTTTTCAATCTTTAGCTGATTTAAATATCTCGGTGCTCTCCGTGTTCTCCGTGGTTAAATTTTTTTGAAAATATGAATCCAGAAACCGACGAGCAGTTTCAGTTGCGGTTGTTGCAGGGCGTGGCGCGGACGTTCGCGTTGACCATTCCGCAGCTGCCGCCGCCATTGGTCAAGGTGGTGGCCAACGCTTACCTGTTGTGCCGCATCACCGATACCATCGAAGACGAAACCGCAATCCCGGCCGAACGGAAACGCGAACTGGCCGCGCGGTTTATCGATGTGGTCGCGGGCCGGGAAAATGCCGGGGTGTTTGCGACGGATTTTTATCCGTTGCTGTCGGAGCAGCGCCTGGATGCCGAGCGTGAACTGATCAGGGAAACTGCCCGCGTCGTTCGAATCACACACAGCTTCAGTCCGCGCCAGCAGGCCGCCTTAAGCAAGTGCGTGACGGTGATGGGCGAGGGCATGGCCTATTATCAGGCCCATGGCGGCCCCGGCGGATTGCCGACTCGCGAGTCCTTCGACAACTACTGTTACCATGTGGCCGGCGTCGTGGGCGAGATGCTCACCGAACTTTACTGCGATTACAGCCCCGCCATGGATACGCGCCGGGAGGAACTGCTCCGCCTGGCGGTATCGTTCGGCCAGGGATTGCAAATGGTCAATATTCTCAAGGACATCTGGGAAGACCGCTTACGTGGAGTATGCTGGCTGCCGCGGGACCTGTTTACGGCGACGGGTTTTGAGTTGTCGCAGCTGACGCCCGGCCGGCGCGAACCGGCGTTCGAACAGGGGCTCGCGACGCTGATCGGCATCGCCCATGGGCACCTGCAAAACGCCCTGCGCTACACCCTGCTGATTCCGGCTGAGGAACGGGGGCTGCGGACATTTTGCTCGTGGGGGATCGGCATGGCCCTGCTCACCCTGCGCAAGCTCAACCGGCGGCGCGATTTCATCAACGGCCGGCAAGTGAAGATTTCACGGCGCAGCGTGCTGGCCGTGATCGCGGCCACCAGGCTGGCGCGCGGCGGCAACCGCCGGATGGCGGCGGCGTTCCGGCTGGCGGCCATGGGGTTGCCGGAGCCGCGCGAGGCGGCCATCTCGACTACTCATGAACACGTCAGCAAATGGTTCCATGCCGGGTCTGCTTCCGCGCAATCCCGGGAGCAATGCTGGGTTTCCCGGGGATATATCCGATGAAAATCGGCATCGTCGCCGCGTCACCGCAGGAAATCAAAACGCTGCTGCCGGCGGCGGTGAAGCCCTTGCAGACCTATTCACTGGGGGCGAATGCCTGGCTCATCGCGGCGGGGATCGGTACGGAGAACGCCATACGGGCCGCCGAGTGGATGGTGACCAACGGCGCGGAAGCGTTGCTGAGCTGGGGGCTGGCCAGCGGGATTAATCCCGTTCTGCCGGCCGGCACCGTTCTGCTGCCGCAGCGGATCAGGCTGGAGCGCGACAGCCGCCTGCCGGGCAAACCGGCGAACC
>DASVCP010000020.1:0-3939 GCA_036381555.1 Gammaproteobacteria bacterium | reverse complement strand
GGTTCGACCTTGTCGGTAAACTGAAAAAATATTTCCCGTATTTCCCGCGACACCACCTGGTATACGTTAAAACGCGGTTTCACAAAAATCGCCTGCGGGCAAAGGCGGTACGCTCTGGACGAAGGCATGGCGGAATGAATTCCATAGCGGCGCGCTTCATAGCTGCACGCAGCCACCACGCCGCGGCTGTCAGGCGGGCCGCCCACGATCAACGGTTTGCCGCGGTACTCCGGGAAATCGCGCTGTTCAACGGACGCATAGAATGCATCCATGTCGACGTGAATGATTTTTCGGGAAATGTCCGTCAAACGTATGGGCTCGACGCGAGTTAGTTGCTAAACTGCGCCCGATTTTACCCGTGTCCAAGCTTCCCATAAAACAAAAGTTTCGGAACCCAAAATGGACAACGAGTCTCAGCGCGTCGATGCAATACTTGATTTCTGGTACGGACAGCCGCGGGATTATGTGCATGCCGGCGAAGCGCGCATCAAGTTCTGGTTCGGCGGTGCACCGGATGTCAACCGGGCAATCCGGGAACGTTTCGCTGCCGATCATCGGTACGCCGCGGAAAACAGACTGGATCATTGGGCTGTGCCGGAAAACGGCCTGCTCGCGCTGGTGATATTACTCGACCAGTTTTCCCGCAATATTTACCGGGGCAGCAGTCGTGCTTTTGAATGGGATCATAAAGCGCTGGCGCTCAGCCTGGCGGCGATCGGCGACGGGCGAGACATTGTCATGCTGCCCTTGCAGCGCCTGTTTTTGTACCTGCCCCTTGAACATGCGGAAGATCCGCAGATGCAGCGACTGTCCGTGGATAAGTTCACCGCCCTGGCCGAACAAGCGCCCGAAGACATGCACGAGACGTATCTCGGTTTCCTGGACTACGCACAACGTCATAAAGCCATTATCGAACGATTTGGCCGCTTTCCGCATCGCAATGCCCTGCTCGGTCGCGATTCCACCGCCGAGGAAAAAGAATTTCTGACACAGCCGGGTTCCTCGTTTATGTGAAAGCACTGCATTGGAGCCGCACGGGTTCAAACGGCGCTTCAACACCTGTATTGTTCGTCCCTGGTCAAATAACCCGAATACGGAAACGTTACTATGCTTCGAACTGTCTGCCTCGCGCTTTCATGCAGCCTGACGACCGTGCTACACGCACAATCCGAAACGGAATTGCCACTGGGCATGGAGCCCCTCGCCGAGGAAAACCAACCCCAGGTAACGGGAGAAGGGGGGTTGGGTATGGCCGTGAACCGCGGCAACACCGAAAGCGAAAGCCTTAATGCCAAATTGAAACTGACCTTCGAACATGGCCGTTGGAAACACCAGTTCGTCGTTGATGCCAGGAAGACCTCGGAAAACGAGATGACCATCGGCGAACGCTACCTGTTCACCGAAAAGACCGATTACAATCTCAGCGAACGAACCTATGCCTTCGGTGCGTTCCGCTACGACGACGACCGCTTCAGCGGCTTTGAATACCAGTCATCGTTGACAGCCGGTATCGGCTGGCATCTGATCGACAGTGACAAGACCCGGTTCGATCTCGAAGTCGGCGCGGGCCACAAGGAAAGCAAGCTTGAAACCGGCCTGGTCGATGAGGAAACCATCGGCCGCTTCGGCGAGCACTTCGAAACCCAACTCACCGACACCACCCGTATCACCCAGGACCTGCTGGTCGAGTCCGGCTCCGACCAGACCACCTCCGAGTTCAACACGGCGCTGAACGTGGCCATGAATTCGCACCTGGCCCTGCAGCTCAGCTTCGGTATCAAACACAACTCCAACCCCCCGGCCGGCCTGGAGGACACCGACAGCGTGTCCTCCATCAACCTGATTTACAATTTTGGCAACCACTGATTATCCGGTACTTCTACAGCCAAATATTCTTAAACCAACTATCCTAATAAATTTTTATTCTTTTTGGTTTTAAGCGATCCTTTGTTATAGTGCGCTCCTGAATGCCCGGAAACGGGACATTCGGGGATGGGCCGCCCCATTCCCATCTCATAAGGACCAGACCGGTAAACGAACAATAAAACATGTACCAGTACAACGAAATTGACCAGAGAATCGTCGACGACCGGGTGGCGCAATTTCGCGACCAGACGCGCCGGTTTCTCGCGGGGAAACTGAGCGAGGCGGAGTTCAGGGCATTACGCCTGATGAACGGTCTGTATATCCAAACCCACGCGCCGATGCTGCGCATCGCCATCCCCTACGGCCTGCTGGCGTCCCGGCAGCTTCGCATGTTTGCCCATATCGCCCGCACCTACGATAAAAACTACGGTCATTTCACCACGCGTCAGAACCTTCAATTCAACTGGCCCAAGCTCGAGAGCGTGCCGGACATCCTGGCCGACCTGGCCACCGTGCAGATGCACGCCATCCAGACCAGCGGCAACTGCATCCGCAACGTCACCAGCGATCACCTGGCCGGCGTCACGCCGGACGAGTTGGAAGACCCCCGGCCCTACTGTGAGATCATCCGCCAGTGGTCCACTTTCCACCCGGAATTCGCCTACCTGCCGCGTAAGTTCAAAATCGCGGTCAGCGGCACCGAGAAAAACGACCGCGCGGCCACTCAGGTTCACGATATCGGCGTGTACCTGGTCCAGAACGACGCGGGCGAAACCGGCTTCAAGATCCTCGCCGGCGGCGGCCTGGGCCGCACGCCTTATATCGGCCAGGTAGTGCGGGAATTCGTGCCAAAACGGTATTTGCTGTCCTACCTGGAAGCGATCCTGCGGGTCTACAACCAGCACGGCCGCCGCGACAATCTGTTCAAGTCGCGCATCAAGATTCTCGTCAATGCCGTCGGTATTGAAAAATTCCGCGCCATGGTCGAGGCCGAGTGGGAGCATATCCGCGACGGCGTGTTGCAACTGGAAAACAGCCGCATCGAACACTTCCGCAAGTTCTTCACGCCATTCGATTATGACCCAAGCGCCAAGGACGAAACGAGCTACGCCCAAAAGCTTGCACAGGACAAGGATTTCTCCGTGTGGGCGAAGTTCAACACGTTGGCCCACAAGGTCGAGGGCTACCGTTGCGTGTATATCAGCCTGAAAGCGCCCGGCATACCGCCCGGCGACATTACCGACCAACAAATGGACGCGGTCGCCGACCTTGCCGACAGGTACAGCTTCGGTCTGATCCGCGTCACGCACGATCAGAACCTGATTCTGGCCGACGTCAAACAGGCCGACGTCCACGCGCTCTACCAGGCACTGGACAAGCTCAACCTGGCCACCGCCAACATCGGCACGCTCAACGACATGATCTGCTGCCCGGGCCTGGACTTCTGCAGCCTGGCCAATGCCAGCTCGATCAGCATCGCCAAGCAGATCAACGCCAAATTCGACAACCTCGACTACCTATACGATCTCGGTGAAATCCGCCTGAAAATGTCCGGCTGCATCAACGCCTGCGGCCACCATCACGTCGGACATATCGGCATCCTGGGCGTCGACAAAAAAGGCGAAGAAGTCTACCAGATACAGCTCGGCGGCTCGGCCGGTCCCGACGCCTCGCTGGCGAAAATCATCGGCCCTGCAATTCCCAAGGCGGACGTCGCAGACACCGTGGAAAAGATACTTAACGTCTACACCGCCAAGCGGGAAAACGGCGAACGTTTTATCGACACTTACCGTCGTATCGGCGCCGAGCCGTTCAAGCAGGCTGTTTACCAACAGCAAGAGGCGGCCTAGCCGTAGGGTGGGCACCGTCCACCGTAACGGAAATGGTGGGCGATACCCACCCTGCCTGTAAATCAAGACTGGAAAGCAATGACCCGACAGATCATCAAAAACCGCGAAATCGTCCAAGACCACTGGCAACACCTGGCCGACGATGACAGCCTCCCCGATGCACCGGCGAACATCATCGTCAGCGTCGAGCGCTGGCGCAACGATCGCGAGGCCCTGCTCGCCC